>CALJIY010000374.1 GCA_937973945.1 uncultured Saprospiraceae bacterium
TACCCATACTTTGATTTAAATTAAAAAATATATAGTCATTGTTAGTTTTTTTTCGGAAACTTAATGTTACAATTAAAAATTCCGCTAAAAACAACTTTTGGAGTGCGAAGATAATCAAATTAACGCAAAAAAGTTACATTCCTGCTAGTTAAATGACCATCAAGGTGGTTAAATTTAGTTAAATGCCCCTTTTTTATGAAGACAAGCACTAGAAATTAAGTCCCTCCTAATAAAACAACAGCTCTTAGCTAGTAATAGTTCCCTTTTTCAAAAAAAATCTATAAGTTTATTCCGTAGCTTAGGCTTTGGTCTGAGTAGCTCACAAAATAAAGACCAGCGATGTATTCCGTTTGAAAACGACAAAATTTCGTTATTTGCAAACGAAATCTGTCTCTGTTCTCTATTCTCTGCTCTCTGTTCTAATTTTCAAAAAACGCTAAATTATCCAATTAATGAATCAAGGTTTCCAACTACCCGCTTATCTTAGAATCGCAGTTGATAAAATGCTTCGCTATTTAAAAGAAAGCAATGAAGGGAAAGAGAAAGTGTTGCAACAGCGACCTGCACAGGATTTAGCCAAGGATTTACAATTAAATTATTGGATCAAAAATGGGGGAATTAGCCCTGCTGATTTTTCTAATATATTAGAAGTCTATTTAGAGAATACCCAACATATGCACCATCCCAAGTATATTGGGCATCAGGTATCTGTGCCACATCCGATGGCTGGTGTATCGGGCCTAGTCAATGGAATTGCGAATAATCCAATGGGGATATATGAAATGGGGCCTGCCGCGGCTACCATGGAGCGAACGGTGATTAATTGGTTATTGGATAAAGTGGGTTGGTTTAAAGGAGCGCATTGGTCAGATTTTTCATGGATAGCAGGCAATGGAGGCGGTGTCTTAACAAATGGCGGTTCTATGGCGAACCTTACTGCCCTATCTGCTGCCAGATCAGCCATTGCCCCAGAGGCATGGGCAGAAGGAAGTCCAAAAGACTTAGTCGTATTGGTGCCTGAGGTAGCGCATTATTCTGTAGCTAGAGCCATCTCTATAATGGGCATGGGAAAAAATGCTACAATTCCTGTCGCTGTAGATTCGAATGAACGCTTGCGCCCAGAAGCACTATTACCTGTATTTGAGCAAGTTAAGTCTGAAGGAAAAAGAGTCATGGCCGTTGTCGCTAATGCCTGTGCGACTTCCACTGGTTTATATGATCCATTAGATGAGGTGGGGCATTTTTGTGAATCGAATAATTTGTGGTACCATGTCGATGGAGCGCATGGTGCAGCCGCCTTAGTTTCGCCAGCGGAAAGTGGATTAATGAAGGGGGCTAGTAGAGCCAATTCGATGATATGGGATGCGCATAAAATGTTACAAGTCAATGCTTTGTGTGCTGCTATTTTGTATAAAGACCAACGACACATGGGCGCAGCTTTTCAGCAGAAAGGGGCTTATTTATTTCACGAAAAAGAACAGCCTGGTTTTGATTTAATGCCTTACACCGTTGAGTGTACTAAGTCAGGTTTAGGCGCCAAATTATTCTGGACTTTGGCAGCGGAGGGCGAAAAAGGCATGGGGGAATTTGTGCACCAACAATACCAAAAAACAAAAGAATTTCATCAGATCTTTTTAGCGCATCCAGATTTCTATTGTCCCTACGTACCTGAGTCGAATATTATCTGCTTCGCCTATACGAAATATGGGGAAGATAATGATACCCAACTCGCTATCAGGAATGAAATTATAAAAAGAGGTAATTTTTATATTACTTCCACAGAGGTGAAAGGTCGTAGGTATTTACGCTTAACGGTGATGAATAAATTAACCACTAATGCAGATATCGAAGCACTAATACAAGAAATAATCCTAGTTGGAAAAATAATTGTAGCTCCTCACCCAACCATTTCTGGATAAGTTTCTGTCTTTGATATTGAAGACATCTTAGAGTATAGTAAACAATTTCTACCTAGTCAATTTAGCAAATACTATACAAATGGCCTATTATAATTGGAATAACAAGAGGCATTTTTTGGGAAGATGATAAGTTTTAGCAATTTTGCGTACAAAGAATTTTTTTAAAAAAATACGCTTAATATCCCTTCAGATAAAGACCTAAAAACACTTTACTTGTCCATTAAAATCCTAACAATATTAGGATGTACAAATATGTGTTTTTGCCACATTCTTACACATCTTCACATTATTGGTAAAGAATATCTATAATTCATTAGAATATTCAATAAACGGTTTGATTTTTGGACTAGTAAAATAGATTAGATTTTCAATCTATATGCCTACTCCATCCTCATATAAGTAAGATATAAAGTTTACTTAAATAGCATTCCCCATCATTAGACCATTAAAAACTAAATTCATGAAAAAACAAAGCTACCTATTAGTCTTTCTTTTTTACTGTCTACTCTATCTGCCCACCATTGTAGTCGGTCAAAGTCCAACTGATACTGACGATATATCCGAAGATGCCGACGAAGTCATTACTATTTGCAAAGGCGAAAGTGTTACTTTAAAAGGTTGGAACAATGCAATAGAATGTCCATGTGCAGCATCTCAACAAGGTCCAACAGATTGTTTCCCTTTTCCTCAACCAAACGGAATTTGGTTAGTGGATGGCAAGAAAGTCTGTGAGGAAAGTTGTATTGATGTAACGGTGCAACCAACAAAAACTACATTATATACTCAGCAAACACCAGCCTATCAGTGCCCAGCTATATTTGATCCTAATGCACCATTGGGACCACCTCCACCAACTTACCCGAGTGGACCAAAATTAACCGTTTTAGTAGTAGTGGAAAATAATTGTATTATCCAACCTACTCCAGAAGATATAGACGACTCACAAGTAACCGATAATCAGGTTTTTATGGATTATCCATGGTTGACAGAAGCAATAAACAAAGAAGCTTGTGCGGTGAATAGTATATCTATTTATAAAAGTGGCCGATTTAATTTCATCTATGCGCACAAAGAAAATGGAGGTACATTATATTTTGAGGATGGCACTTTTTACTGTGAGCAGACGCCAAGCTATGACTGTTTATCCGCTTACAAGCTAAAAAATCCAGAAACCGCTTGGACTTGTCCACAACAAGCTAATTCAGAAGGTGATCAAGAAAACACACAAGATCAAATTGGTGCTAATGGACCAGTTGATTGTAGTAATTATAGAGGTAAGATTGTTTTTGAAGCATGCGATGATGGTCGTATCTTTTTCTTTGCCCAAACGGAAGATGGTCGCTTACTAGATATTTATTTTGATGAAGGAATTGATTTTGATTATTATGAAGGTCAGCCAATCCAATTTGATTATTATCCAGCTGCATTTCCTTCTCCTTGTTCTATCGCTTCAGAGGCAGTTATAGTTACTTGTATCGAAGAGATTATTAGTGGACCAGATTGTAATTGCATCGCTTTATATGATCCGGTATGCGGCGTAGATGGCAACACCTATGGGAATGCTTGTGAAGCAGCCTGCCTAGGAGTAGCAGTAGCAAGTCCTGGAGAATGTACTATGGCCTATTCCTGTGATATGTTGAATCTAATAGATTTGCCAGAAGATTTATGTGGTCAATGTATTAGCGAGATTGCCGTTTATGCTTTTCAAGGAAAAACATATTTAGCCACCATTGCTAATAATACAACTTGCGCAGATGGATTAACAACGGTTGTAAGTTGTTTATCTGGAAATGTGTTCTGCTATGATGGTGGAATTGCAGGCTTTACGCAATGCGACGTATTTTTTGAAGAAGCAGTAAAACTAGAAACAGTTATCAAGGATGATTGTGGTAATAATTGTAATTGTCCAGCAGTAGTAGAACCAGTATGTGGTGCAGACGGCATTACTTATAATAATGAATGTGAGGCAAGTTGCGCAGGCGTGCCTGTTGTATTTGAAGGCCCATGTAATATAGATCCACCTAATTGTATCTGCACAGCAGAGTATGACCCGGTATGTGGCATAAATGGGGTTACCTATTCTAACGCTTGCCACGCAGCTTGTGAAGGGGTAGAAATTATAGCTCCTGGAGAATGTGAACCTAGTGGAGCAACTTGTGATTTATTGGCAAGAATCACTTTTCCAGCAAATCTATGTGGCTCTTGTACAAGCGAAATAGCCATTTATGAATATAGAGGCGAGACTTATTTAGTCTCCTTTCCAAGTGATACAGATGGCTTAGGCGGTGCTTGTAATGATTTTCCAATCACCGTTTCCAGTTGTAATACTGGGAATACATTCTGCCAATCAGGCGGCAACTCACCAGTTGATTTTTGCGGCAATTTCTTTGAAGAGGCTATAAAATTAGAAGTCGTAATGACACAAGGTCCTTGTGAACCTACTTGTGATTGTCCTGAGCTATTCGCACCTGTTTGTGGCGCCGATGGTCAGACCTATAATAACAGATGTGAAGCAGATTGTGCAGGCGTAGATATTACCATTGATGGCCCATGTAATCCAGACTGTATATGTACCACTGAATATGTACCAGTCTGTGGAAAAAACGGGATCACTTATGCTAATGCTTGTCTTGCGGAATGCGAAGGAGTAGAGATTGTTGCTCAAGGAGATTGTGAAGCTATAATTACTTGTGATTGCCCAGGTGTGTACGAACCTGTTTGTGGCGAGGATGGTCGAACCTATGGCAATAGATGTGAAGCAGATTGTGCAGGCGTTGATATTATTACAGAAGGTCCTTGTGTTTCAAACTGTATCTGCACAGAAGAATATGCACCTGTTTGCGGAGTGGATGGTATCACTTATTCTAATGCTTGTCATGCAGAATGTGCAGGTGTTGATATTGCTGCGCCAGGAGAATGTGGCATTGGATTGACTTGTGATTTATTAGCCCTAATAGATTTCGCTAGTGATTTATGCGGTACTTGTTTCAGTGAAATAGCTGTTTATGAATGGAATGGGGAAACCTATCTAGCCAGCATAGCTAGCGATCATAATGGTCAAGGCGGATCTTGTACAGACTTTGCATCTACGGTTACTAATTGTACAACTGGAGAGCTTTACTGTATGGACGGTGGCATTGCAGGTTTACTTCAATGCGAGCAGTTCTTTATGGAAGCAGTTAAAGTAGAAATTATAGTAAGTAGAGGTGATTGTAATCCTACTTGTGGTTGCGATGATAATTACGAACCTGTTTGTGGCGTCGACGGAAAAACATATAGTAATAGATGCCAAGCAGAATGTGCTGGAGTAGAAGATTATTATGAAGGACCATGTTTTGAATGCGATGAGTGTCCTCCAATTGATGCCCCTGTTTGTGGCGTAGATGGCAAGACTTATAAAAATGCTTGTGAAGCAGATTGTGCGCGTGTAGCAATAGCCTATGATGGGTCTTGTGAAAGTCCATGTGGATGTGATTTAGAGTATAATCCTGTTTGTGGAGCTGATGGAAAAACGTATAGTAATCGATGCGCTGCGGATTGCGCAGGAGTAGATATTCTCAGTGAAGGCGAATGTGAACTAGATTGTATTTGTACTTTAGAATATGCGCCTGTCTGTGGAGTCGATGGCAAAACATACGGCAATAGATGTGAAGCAGATTGTGCAGGAGTAGACATTATTGCAGAAGGTGAATGTGAGCCAACTTGTCTCTGTCCTACCGTTGCTTTACCTGTTTGCGGCGTAGATGGTGTCACCTATGGGAATGCTTGCGAAGCAGCCTGCGTAGGAGTAGAAGTCGCCTATGAAGGTTTCTGTGAAGCAATAGGTCCATGTGCTGATTTAGGAGGAATTGATTTTGGAGACTGTAGAGCTGTAATGGGAATCGCCTTAGTTAATGGAACTTGTCAAACAGTTAGTGGTTGCTTTGAGTATATCATCGATGGTATAGATTATTCAAATGCTTTTTTCCCATCTGTGGATATTTGTATAGATGCTTGCTTTGAACCACTAGGTCATCCGCTATTTGCTGAATACCAGTGGTTAAGTGATTATGTCAATCCATCGGATTGTAATGGAGAGACCATTACGGTATATCGAGCTGGCGTTTACAATTTTATCTATATTGAGTCCGAAAATAAAGGCGTGCTCTATTTCCAAGATGGTACCTTCTACTGTCAAGATAGTCCAGGCTTAGATTGCAGAATGGCTTATAATCTTCGAAATATTGAAGCTACTTGGTCTTGTGATAGTGGCCGTCCTGCCTGTGATGATCCACTAGCAGAGGATTGGTTATTAAATCTTACAGAACAAGATTGCACAGGAGATATATTTGCTTTTGACTACCAAGGACAATCTGCGGTATATATTCAAACGCTTTGCGGCTGTGTAGATGATAATGATAAATTATTCAGTTGTGATGGTACCTTCCTTTGTGCCATTGGAAGAATAGATCCTGCATTCAGTTGTGATCCATTTATCACCGAATACTTAACAAAAGACAACCTTATTTGGTCCCCTGACTGTAACTGTGAGTGTCCAGTATTTGAACAAGCTGTATGTGGTATTGACGGTATTACCTATGCAAGTCAGTGCCAAGCACAATGCGCGGGCGTAGAAATAATTGGGGCAGGTATTTGTTTTGGCGTAGATGCCTTAGCTCCACCATGCTATGATGTTGCGGGTGTGGACTTTGGTTTATGTGAAGCAATTATGGGGGTAGCTATCGTTAATGGTACTTGTCAAACGGTTAGCGGTTGTGGAAATTATGATATTGCTGGCATTGGATATAAGGAAGCATTTTTCCCTACAGTCGAAATTTGTCTACAAACTTGTGGTGGTGAATTTGGCGTAGATGCCCTTGCTCCACCATGCTATGATGTTGCGGGTGTTGACTTTGGTCCATGTGATGCGATTATGGGGGTAGCTATTCTCGATGGTACTTGTCAAACGATTAGCGGTTGTGGAGAATATGATATTGCAGGTATTGGCTATAAAGAAGCCTTCTTCCCTACTGTTGAAATTTGTCTACAAACTTGTGGTGGCAATGATGATCCTTCAGACGATGACGATGGATTAAATTCTGCACCAACTACTAATGATAATAAGGACGAGGAAAGTACTGAACAAGATGATCAACTATTCCAAGATTATGAATGGTTGTCAGAGGTCTTAAATCCTGCTACTTGCCAAGGTCAAGCAGTGAGTGAATATGATTTAGGACCTTACAAGTTCATTTATATCTATGATCAGGAGAACCTAGGAACCCTTTATTTCCAAGATGGTACTTTCTATTGTCAAGATAGTTATAACTACAATTGCTTGGATGCTTATAAAATCACCAATGCACAGCGTTCAAGAACTTGGACCTGTGGAGAAGGTTTGATATACGATCAAGAAGCAGCAGCAACGGAAAGAAGTAGAGATCAGGCTCTTTTCTTCACCAATTCCATGACCCTATACCCAAATCCTACTGTTGGCGAATTTCAATTAAATATTAAATCTGTCTCTAAAGAACCACAGCATTTAATTATTTATGATTTATATGGCCGACAGGTGCAGCAGCAAATGATCCAATCAACAGATAAAAATATCAATATCTCTGTTGATTTATCAGACTTAAAAGATGGTTTGTATATGGTAACGCTCAAAGCCAAAGGGCAACCAGTATTACAACAGACAATCGTGAAAGCCG
>CALJIY010000375.1 GCA_937973945.1 uncultured Saprospiraceae bacterium
CCTTGAATATTGATGATGCTAATTAATTGTTCACTGCTTGTACTCGGCAATTCAATAGAGAAATAGCCACTTGTTGGATTTGGAAAAAGGTTGAAATCCCATACCCTTTCTAGGTTACTTACTTTTAGATTAGGGGAATCAATACATAATTCAGGGTATTGAATACAATCCTTTTGTAAGGAATTACCACACATCCAACTATCGACTACTGCTCCTAAGTTATATAAGGTGACACAGTCATAACCAAGACTACTTGTACAATAAGTTAGCCCTGTTTCATTGTACATAATCGTGCTGCCATTTTGTTCTACTATTAGATATTGATAGCTTCCAGAAGAGTAGACACTTACTTTTCCGGAGGTACAATTGAATGGATTAATCAAGGTCGCCAACCAAGGATAAGTCTCAAAAAGTGGTGGAAGATCTCCACTCAATGCCTGACAAGCGGCGGTGCCATCATCTGGAACGCATGGATCCATATCATCGGTATCAACATCCGAGAGATAGCCGTCATTATCTTGGTCTGTTAAAGCGACGGGTGGGGCGGTATCTCCACAGGACCAGAAATCTATTTCCTCATCTATGGAATAAAAAGCTTGGCAATCATAATTAGCAGAATTGGTACAGTAAGTCGAGCCACTACTATTGTATAAGATAGTAGCATTAGCGGTAGTTACCAATAAATAAATATATCCACTTGAACGATATACTTGAATTGATTCATCCGCGCAATTGTCAAAATCCACTAAGTCTGATAACCAAGGATAATCCGCTAAGAAAGTAGGAGGTTCTGTATCCCCTTCGCCAGTGTCTTGACAAGCACTATCATCTGGTATACACCTATCATTATCATCTGGATCTACATCAGAAAGAATACCATCCATGTCGTTATCAATTGGTGTACCAATCGGCGTACTATCTCCACAATTCCATTGGGCTATTTCTTCGTCTATGGAGTAGAAATCCCGACATTCATATCCAGGGGAATTGCTACAATACGTTGCCCCGCCATTATTAAATAATACCGCCATGGTAGCAGTTTCAATGAATACATAAACATATCCACCTGAACGGTATATCTGTATACTTGCGTCTCCACAATCTTCAAAATCTATAAAGTTCTCGATCCAAGGATAGTCTGGCAAAAAGTCTGGTGGGCCACCATTTCCTTCAGGTGTTTCTGTGTTCATATCACAAGCCATACTGGTAGTATTTGGTACACAAGGATTGTTATCGTCAGGATCTACATTAGATAAACTTCCATCATTGTCATTATCGACGAGTACTACCTCAGGCGCATCTCCACATAGCCAAGTATCTACTACTTGTGTTAAACCATAAGCCGAGACACAATCATAATTAGGACTCGATCCACAGTAAAATTGACCCGCTGCATTGTACAGTGTGCCAAGTGCATCTGGGGTAGATTGAACATATAAATATTGATGAGCCCCCGTTTGATAAATCGTAATTTTCTGCGTGGTACAATTATCAAAATCTATTATAGTCGATAACCAAGGATAGTCGCTAATAAAATCTGGTGTACTTGGTTGTCTATCACAAAGCTCCGCTTGGTTACTAGGTACACATGGATCATTATCATCTGGATCTGCGTCTGATAGTACGTTATCCATATCGGCATCTATAGGGGCAGATTCGCCACATTCCCAAGAGCGGAGAACACTTGATAAATTATAGAAAGACCGACAACTATTGTCTGGAAAACCACTACACCATATCCGACCATCTGCCACATATAATATAGGATTACTATTAGGAATTTCTACAAAAACAAAAATCTGACCAGAGGAAGAAGTATATTCTGTAACTGTTTCTCCATTACAATTGTTAGGATTTACAATGGATGATAACCAAGAGTAATCGTCAAATAAGGGTATTGAAATATTACTAGAACAAGCAGATTGAATAGCTACCTCCGTCGCACAAGTTGTTGCATTTCCGCTGATACTTCTTGGTCCATCACCAGCAATATAATCACAAATACTTTGTATGGCACAGAATGATAATTGGGGAGAATTAAGTAAGGATAGATTGGTAACCGTAGTGGTATTTATATTATCCAATCCAGATAGACTTGTCAATTGTGCGTTGTTTTCAACTTGAATAGCTCCGTTTAGCGTTGTTAAATTGGCTAAATTTTGAATACTATTTAATTGAGGATTATTGCTAATAATAAGCGAACCGGTTAGGTTTTGAAGGGAATCTATCCCCTTTAAGTTTTGAAGTAAAGGTTGGTTGCTAATTTCAAGGTCTCCACCAATAATTTTTACAGAGCCTATATTCTCAAGACTAGTCAATTGACTGATACCAATGATCCTGAGTGATCCATTGATTGTATCGATAGGTAAAGATGTAAACGGACTAAATAAATTTCTAAGAGTAGGATTGTGCGCAATAATTAAATCACCACCTATCTTTCTTAATCTTTGTATAGAAGATAGACTTGCAATTTGAAGATTGTTACTGACAATAAGATCTCCTTCTATTGATTGTATATTCCTAAGGCCATTTAAATTAAGCACATTGTTGTTATCAGAAATGATTAGATCCCCTCCAATGCTTCTAATATTTTCTAACTTTTCAAGTCTTGTAATACTACTGCCAGAAGCGATAGTTAATGTGCCTAGTATCTCATTACACCCAGGATAATTAATGAAAAAACTATCCACTTGACTTTGTCTACTCAAAGTTAAATCTATTGGACAACCCACACAAGGACAGTCGGAATCTTCACAATCTACTAAGCCATCTTTATCATTATCTAAACCATCCGAACAAGCTTCTGGGGTGTTCTCTGGGATGGTGGCTACTACGTTTATATTTATGGAGGGAAAATTACTTTGACAAACACCCGTTGGCCTTAAACCTACATAATATCCACCATTTCCTGAAAAGGTATGGGTAAGGGTAGACGAATTCGGAGTCGAAGCAAAGTTCTCTCCTGGTATATCCCAATTATAAAAAAGAATATGCTCTCCATTTGTTTGATCTGCCGTAAAGGTATAGGTCAGTCCATCATCCGCCACTTCATAGGTAATCTCTGTATTACTAGAAATAATCTCTATTTCATAACTCGTACTATCTACACAACCATTTGGAAAAGTTGCTTTTAATTTTACCGTGTAGATACCAGTTTCATTATATACTTCATTTCCTTCGAATATACGACCTGAGGTAGGATAGTCAAAACTGGAGATACGACCATTCCCATAATCCCATTCAAAAGAAACAACGTCTTCTCCTCCAGATGTAAGAAATAATAGTGGATCTCTAGCACAATATTTATTATTAGGCAAACGCGGCGTTTGCGGAAGAATTTGCAGATTCCCACAACGAGCAAAAGCACATTCTTCATCTAATAAATCAATCAAGCCATCTCCATCATTGTCTATTCCATCGGAACAGGCTGTTGGGGTATTTTCTATATTAGTCGGAGGCGTTGCTATTATTTCAATCGTCTGACATTGGGTACTTGTTTGGTCACAATTATTAGACACAATCAAACAAACTTCATAATTTCCTGCGGGTGGTATTGCCACTTTATCGTCCTCGATTATATCAGGCATATTGAAGGTCCATTGTTGATCGACAATTTCTCCTGTAGAAAAATTATTAAACAAAATACTATCGGCAGTGATCGCATAACTAAATGCAGCTTGTACATTAATCGTGGTTGGAAAAACGGTATAGTTTTCAGATACGACACAATTATTAGCATCTGTGATACTCAAGGTTTGTAGACCTACATATTGATCGGAGCTAATAAAAGCAGTAGCTGTATTCATCCCATCTGTTGTCCAATTATACTGATAGGGAGGGGTGCCTCCGTTAATAGTTGCGGTATAGCTAGTAAAGCCACAATCGATACTTGTATTTGATATGTTGAGTATGATATTATCACACGGAGTGGTACCATCTACCGTTGTTGTAAATGGATGACTACATCCATTTCCTACATTATCCACTATGGTATACGTATAGGTCCCCGCAGGTACATTACTCGCAACAAAACCATCTGTACTTCTAAAGAAAGTTAGATTGTCATCTGTCTGCACCTCATAGGTATTGAGATCGGGAATGGGGCCTAAGAATCGAATTCTTATAAGCCCGTCGGCATTTCCACTGGTCGCTGGGTTAATTCCAACTGAAAAACCATAGCTATCACAGCAGCCAGATTCTCCATTGGTCAAAACGCACTCACAATTTGGGTCATCGCTATCTATGGCTCCATCGCCATCATTATCTATTCCATCCGAGCAAGCGGCACTAGTGTTTTCAGGGATAGAGGGGCCTACCATGATATCTTGAAAACTACTAGATTCACATAAACCTTTTTTTGTTAGACGGACTCTGTATGTACCTGGATTGGCATAGGTATAGCTTGTCTGTGGGGTTAATCCAGAAGCAATAGCCCCGTCTCCAAAATCCCAATCATAGCTAGATGCATTGCTTATATCTGTTGCCTCGGCCATTAGGTTGATCGTATTGCCATCCAGTGTATAAGTAAAAGTAGAAGTAGGGTCGCCAATCACTAATTCGGTAGAGGCGGTATCTAAACAACCATTTTCATAACCTAAAAATACTTGAATGATATAATTGCCTGGTGTATCATAATCCATGAATGCTTGGAAGTTACCAGAGTTGTCTATAGGACTTCCATCGCCAAAATCCCAAGAATAATCAACAGCGGCACCATCTGTTTCAAATACTAGTAAGGAAGAAGGACAAGCATCGCCATTAATGGAATCAATCGTTATTGTAGCGGAGGAGGAACATACAGGCGTTGTAATTGGATTACAGATCGACATTAATTCCGTTGAAGAATTACAGCCTGGTGCATTATTGTCAATTTCTAAATCAAAGCTAGTCTTGGTATTAATAATAGTACATAGATTATGGTTGTCACAAGTATTAAGTGTTGCATTATCAGCAATAGATATTGCTTCTCCCACATAATTTAGACTTATAAAATCTTCCAAAGTTCCTAGAAGCGGTTGCTCATAAATGGCTAAACTTCCTTCTATTCTTTCAATATGCTGTAAGCCGTTGAAAGAACTCAGTGCAGTATTACCATATATCACTAAATCTCGTTGAATACTTGTAAGGGAAGATAAACTAGAAATATTGATTAGTAGTACATTCCCATTTAATTCTAGATCTGCTCCAATGAATGATAATTGATCTAGGCCATTCAAGCTAATCAAATTAGCGTTTTCAACTAGGGACAAGGTACCCTCGATTCTGGTTAATTGATTCAATCCACTGAGATCAGCTAATTGCGTTCCTTTTATACCTAAACCATGCTCAATAAGCGTAATATTCGATAAGCCATTTAAGTTGACTATAGGTGTTTCACCAACTCCTTGTTCAATAATAAGCGCTCCTGAAATAGTCGTGCAATTAGGATAAGTTTGTGCAAAAGCATCTACTTCTTCTTGAGAGCTTAGGTGTATGCCTTCTTCAGGACAAATCATATCTACTTCACACTGACAAGTAGCGGTGGCAAAACTTTCTCCGCTTGGACAGACTGGGGCGCTGATTGGAATAATAGTCGTTGTATAGGTATAGCTATTCTGTGGTGCATTCCCAATATTTGAAATAGTGACCGTATAGGTAACATCAGTTGATTCATTTGTTAAAATACCGGAAGGTTCCCAGACAATCGAATTATCTGCATAAAAA
>CALJIY010000376.1 GCA_937973945.1 uncultured Saprospiraceae bacterium
ATTAATAACAGTCATGCCCGGAAGCATTTTCATTAAACCTATGTCTTCTAATATTTGGTGCGTTGCTCCATCTTCTCCAAGCGTTAAGCCCGCATGAGAAGCACAGATCTTCACATTCTTATGAGAATAAGCGATAGATTGACGGATTTGATCGTATACCCGACCCGTAGAGAAGTTAGCAAAAGTACCTGTAAAAGGAATTTTACCAGACAGCGCCAAACCAGCTGCAATACCCATCATATTCGCCTCTGCAATTCCTACTTGGTAAAAACGGTCTGGATATGCATCGATAAACCCTTGCATTTTAAGGGAGCCTACTAAGTCTGCACAAAGGGCGATGGAATTAGGGTATTTTTTACCTACTTCTAATAAGCCGGCACCAAAGCCATCTCTTGTTGATTTCTTCTCTTTAGCTACTAGTTTCTTTAGCATAAATTATCTTTTTTAGAACAGAGAGGCAAGAGTAGAGTTTAGAGACTTAGATTCGTGAAATGGACCGATATTTCGTTCATTTAACAAATGATGTCCCTTCTCTTTTCGGCTCTCTCTTCTGATCTTTCAAGAAAGCGGCAAAATTAACCCATTCTATGCGGATAACCAATAAGTAAGGATGAAAGAATAAGGTCAAGTTCATCCTAGTACCAAAGTAGTTGACCCTTTTAAAAGTTCAAGTCCAAGTATCAAGATCAAATTCAACCCATGACCTTGACCCTAGATGCATACCAGCGTTACGTTTTGAGCCTGCCTTCCAAGGAACGCAGGTGGGCTTGAACTTGATACTTGCGTTTGAACTTAAATTTCACTAATTATCATTCTGGCATGAAATTTTCCACAGTAACTTATTACGATCCTCCTTTATATACCCTTCCAACTTCCCTCCTCATTATTATACACTCTAGAATCTCATACCATGCCTTCGTTAGAACAACACTCAGGGATATTGGGCATCTCTTTGGCAGGCCATCTTTTACGTAGAAGTTGCTATTTAATTACCCCTAATAGAATAGAAACTTTTGCTCAATACTCTATTTCTCAAGCAGTAGATGAGCTTTTAGACAGTTTACCCACACTGAATTTTCCTGAACCTATTCATCCTAATACAGGAGAGCATTTTATCAATCTTGGATCCAGAAGCAATTTAGATCCAAGTGAGAGTAATGGGGTTAGAAGAAATTTTATTAAAAATTGGTGGCTTCATGAGGCTTTGCAAGACGAGACTGCCGTCAGTAAAATGATTTTTTTCTTGCATACTTGTTTTATTACAGCAGATGAAGGATCTGACTTCAAGTATTTCGATCATTTTTCCTTATTACGATTCTATGCATTAGGTAACTTTAAAGCCTTAGCGGAAAAAATATGTGTAGATAATCTAATGTTGAATTATTTGGACAATACCCAAAATGAAAAGAATTCTCCTAATGAAAATTTTGCTAGGGAGTTTTTAGAATTATTCACTATTGGCAAAGGAGACCAAGCAGGGCCAGGAGATTATACCAATTATACAGAAGCAGATATACAGGAAGCCGCTAAATTACTAACGGGGTTCAAAACGACAAGTGATGACGATCGAGATGATCCAATCTATAAAGACCCAGATACCAACTTAACTAGAGGACGGGCGCTCTATTCAAAACATAATGTAGAGGACAAAATTTTTAGTCATCACTTTGATAACCTAACTATTGCAGGAGCTACCTCAGAAGAAGATATGTGGCGAGAACTGCATGAGTTTGTAGAGATGATTTTTGCAAAAGTCGCAACAGCCGAACATATTGTTCGTCGCTTGTATATTCATTTTGTAGGAAAAAATATTACGCCTGCTATTCAGCAAGATATTATACTACCCTTAGCTCAAGACCTACAAAACGGTAATTATGAATTGAAGCCTGTATTAAAGCGACTTTTAAAAAGTAAACATTTTTATGGAATGGATGATGATTCATCCACGGATAATATCATTGGAGCGACCCTTCGATCTCCATTAGAACTTTGGGCACATACAATGAGCATGTTTCAAGTAGCTATACCTGATGCTGTAACAGATGGTGACAGACATAAGAATTTTTATAATGGTTGGGTCCGTAATAATTTTATGATACCATGTGGTATGGATTTGTGGAAACCTTCGGATGTGGCAGGCTATCCCGCCTATTATCAGACACCTAATTTTTATAGAGAGTGGTTTAATTCGAGTACAATTACTACTCGCTATTTGTTGGGAGAGATGCTGTTGACTGGTAAAAAAGTAATTGTGGGAGGTTCTCTTAATGGGGCTCAATTAGATGTTGTTCCTTGGTTTGTAGAACATTTTACAGCTGATCCTTCTAATGCGGAATGGGTGGTTACTCAATTTCTTTCCTATCTCTTGCCCGTCTCTCCTTCCCAAGATCGTATAGCGTATTTTTTGAATGAAATTTTCTTAGATGGTTTAAGTCCACTAAGTTGGTATTACGATAATTGGACGCCCTTTGAAGCTTCTAATTTTACGGAAGATGCTTACGTTAGAACGCCTCTTGAAAATTTGATAAAGGCGATTATGTATGCTCCTGAGTATCAATTGATATAGAATTTTTAATGAATGAATTAGGAAATGCATGAATGCGAAAATAGGGTAGTACCTCTTTGATAAAATAACTCTATTCTCAACGATGAAGCCCATATTTACTCATTTTCTCCTTTCTATCATTTACTCATTGACTCGCGCCTCCATAAATTATAAAAGACATGAATAGAAGAAATTTTTTAAAATATAGCAGTTTATTAGGAGGTGGTCCATTAATAATAAATGGTATTTCATTGAGCACCTTTGCAAGTTATAATATGTTGAGTAATTGGAATTGTGAGGTGGGAGATCGGACAATGGTCATTATTCAATTAAAAGGAGGGAATGATGGTATTAATAACCTCATACCGACGGATCAGTATGACACCTATAGTAATTTACGACCGAATATTAAATTAGCACAAAGTGATTTATTGAACCTTGATAGCTCTTTATCGGTAGCAGATCACATTGGTTTAAACCCTTCTTTACAAGGATTTAAGCAAATGTATGAAGGAGGAAATTTGCATATTGTACAAGGTGTGAGTTATCCACAAAACAATAAGTCTCATTTTAAATCTACAGATCTTTGGTTGACAGGGGGAGATGGCACTGCGCCCAACTATAATATCCCTACAGGTTGGATTGGGAGATATTTAGACAATCGCTTTCCAAATTTTATAGGTTTGCCAACTAATGAGTTACCTGATCCTTTAGGGATTCAACTAGGAGATAAAAAACCTTCTTTAGGGTTTCATACGGAAGGGGAACACAGAGTAGATATTAATTTATCTGGTCAAGATCCGGGAGGCTTTTATTCTCTTGTACAGGGGATAGGGGGAGAAGCGCCAGCTATTGATCTAAATACAGAGCATGGTCGAGAGGTACAATATATTTTGAATGTTGAAAATAGTGTAAATGCCTATGCTCAAAGAATTTCTACGGTCTTTAATAATGGGTCGAATAGCGCTGTAACTTACCCCGATATTTCTATTGGAAATCAACTGAAAACGGTGGCGCGCTTATTAGCAGGAGGTAGCCAAACAAAAATATTCGTTTTGCAACATAGTGGTTTTGATACGCATGTAAACCAAGTAACAGCAGGAGCAACGACCACTGGTGAGCATTCAGACTTACTAAAAGGTCTTGCGGATGCGGTATTAGCATTTCAACAAGATTTAGCAGATTTGGGACAATCCAATAAAGTACTAACAGTTACCTTTTCTGAATTTGGTAGAAAAGCGGAAGA
>CALJIY010000377.1 GCA_937973945.1 uncultured Saprospiraceae bacterium
CCCCATGCTTACTACCTGCATTTTATTTTTGATACCCTTCTCTTTAAAGAAGCGTCTTGCCGATAAAGCTCTTTCTAAACCTAATTCTTTATTGTATTGCGCAGGGCCTGTATTATCTGTATGTCCAATAATTTGGAAGGCCTTATCTGGGTTTTGTGTCAAATATACCTGAACAGAATCTGCCCAATTTAGAAAAGCAGGACCTGGTGTAAATACAGCAGAGTTAATCTCAAAATTAGCATCTGAAAACACCATATTATCAAAGCTATATTGTGCATTGATTATACCTTCTCCTTTATCACTCATTTCATCAGGTATAGCAGAGAATATGGAAAAAGATACTGGAGCAGAAAGTGATTCTTCTCCCATGTTATAGTCTAGAAATAGTCTAGATTTATCAACACCTCTCTGGACCAATAGCTTCTTTATATCATTAGCTCTAGCGAGTCCTAGATTTTCAAAAATACCTTGTTGTATCGATTTTTCGGAAGGACGGTATAAACCTGTTATTTTAAGGTTTTTATCGGGATTGTTCTTTAGATAGGCAGCAACCCCATTCAGATAGTTCTTATTGTCTACTGATAAATCAGGGACACTATTTTCTAAACCAAAGGAAAATTGTTCGTAGTTTTCTAATATGGGGGTATCACCGTCTATAAGCAACAAATTAGTCAGCCGGTTAGACTCGGTAGGAATGTTCACGTTGTGAACTGGACACTCTTTTTTCAATATACATACATATATTGATCTTGCTACTGTACTCCATAAAAAGAGGCACAGTAAGCCAATCAGAAAAGCTCTCATAGTATTAAAACTGGTTATAAACAGAAATAGAACTTTTAAGCTAATAAGCGTATATTGTCCGATTATTCTTACCTTTTTATAAAAACATAAGAATAATTAAAATTTAACTTATTTCTATTTGTTTATATATTAGTGTGTAGTCTATAGTATCAACTCCGATAAAAGTACATATTATTGTCAATTTTTACAACTAGAACACATCACTTCATTTTTTATGGTTTTATCCTATATGCATAACCATTTGATAATCTATAAAAAAGGTGCACAAAGTACTTATTTCTAAAGAAAATATTTTCTCATTCTAATAAGCTAATACACAAAAAGAACCCTAAATATGTCAGTAGTAATTCCTCATTCTTTACTAACGGACTTTGACATCCAGTTATTTAGAGCAGGTAAACACTTCAAATTATACGAAAAATTGGGTAATCACCAGATGACCCTTGATAATCAAATAGGGACTCATTTTGCTGTCTGGGCTCCCAACGCCAAGCAGGTAGCCGTAATCGGTAATTTCAACAGTTGGGATAAATATACCCATCAACTTTCTCCTAGATGGGATTCCTCTGGAATTTGGGAAGGATTTATTCCCGGGGTGCTAAAAGGAGAATTATATAAATATGCTTTAACGACTTATTATGGGGAAGAATTAGAAAAAGGAGATCCTTTTGCTAATTTTTGGGAAGTTCCGCCGAATACTTCGTCTATTACTTGGGATCTAGATTACCAATGGAAAGACGCTGCTTGGCTACAATCAAGAAAGGAGAAAGCAGGACAGGCACAGCCTTATGCAGTGTATGAAGTGCATATGGGATCTTGGAAGAAAGTGGCTGCTGATAAATCTTTGAGTTACACAGAATTAGCAGATGAATTAGTCAGCTATGTGCAGGAAATGGGCTTCACGCATATTGAGTTTATGCCTGTTATGGAACATCCCTATTTTCCTTCTTGGGGCTATCAGATTACCGGCTACTTTGCCCCTACCAGTAGATTTGGGACACCTCAAGAATTTATGCAATTGATAGATGCTTTTCATCAGGCAGGGATCGGCGTAATATTGGATTGGGTGCCGTCTCATTTTCCAGAAGACAAACATGGTTTAGGGAAGTTTGATGGTACGGCACTATACGAGCATGAAGATCCCAGAAAAGGATTTCATCCTGATTGGAAAAGTCTCATTTTTAACTATGGCAGAAACGAGGTCCGTTCTTTTTTAATATCCAATGCTTTATTTTGGTTAGATAAATTTCATATTGATGGCTTACGAGTGGATGCTGTTGCCTCTATGCTTTATTTGGATTATTCCAGAGAAGCAGGAGAATGGATACCAAACGAGCATGGCGGAAATGAAAATTATGAGGCCATCAAATTTATAGAAGATTTCAATATTGCCGTTTATGAACATTTTCCTGATGCCGTGACGATTGCCGAAGAATCTACGGCTTGGTCTGGGGTGTCAAGACCCACCTATGCCGGCGGTTTAGGTTTTGGTCAAAAATGGATGATGGGCTGGATGCATGATACTTTAGAATTTTTCAAAGAAGACCCGATTAATAGAAAATACCATCAAGGAAAAATCACCTTTAGTATGGTATATGGCTTTTCTGAAAACTTTATGTTGCCGCTATCCCATGATGAGGTAGTTTATGGAAAAGGGGCCTTAATAGACCGAATGCCCGGTGATGAATGGCAACGTTTTGCGAATTTGCGATTGCTCTTTGGCTATATGTATACGCACCCTGGTACTAAGTTATTTTTTATGGGTGGCGAGATTGGACAAACAACAGAATGGAGCATCGAAAGAGGCGTGGAATGGTGGCTTACACAACATGCTACCCACAAAGGAGTTCAAACTTTAGTCAAAGATTTAAACGCTTATTATAAAAACACCCCTGCCTTATACGACCAACAATTTGAACAGTCTGGTTTTGAATGGATTGAACATCAGGATAATGAAAATAGCTTTATCGCTTACCTTAGAAAAGGTCAAGCAGCGCATAAAGCACAGGTCGTTGTTTGTAATTTCACGCCTATTACGCGTATTGGTTTCCGAATAGGGGTTCCGAATGGCGGTGAGTGGAAAGAAGTCATGAATACGGATGCGGTCAAATATAATGGGAGTGGCGTCCATAATGAAGGAATTTTGACTGCGGAGGCGATTCCTTGGCATGGACGGGCCTATTCTTTACTTATTACTTTTCCTCCTTTGGGGATGGTGGCTTTTGAGGAAGTCTGAATCAGAATTTTCGGAATTTTAGAATGGACTTAATATTGCTGTACATGGTCCACTCGAAATTCTGTTAATGTTCATTCAATTTGTAAATGGGGGGTAATGAAGTTGTTTAAAAATGAATACTGAAAAAATCTTAAACGAAATTGGAAAAACATATTCCCCGCTATCCATCGAATGTCAACAAGAGATAATTGCTAATTCAAAAATTAGTACCTTCAAAAGAGGTGAAATTGTGATTCGGGAAGGGCAATTTTCTAAAAAATCGTTTTTAATTTTAGAAGGTTGTGCAAGGGCATATTA
>CALJIY010000378.1 GCA_937973945.1 uncultured Saprospiraceae bacterium
GATTGGATTGGATTGAGGTAAATTCGGAAGTAAGATTTGGTTTCCCATTACTGCTGATAAATACAAAATGCCCCATAAATCAAAGATTTATAGAGCATTTTAAGTTTTGTGACCTCGGCAGGACTCGAACCTGCAACCCTCAGAGCCGAAATCTGATATTCTATCCAATTGAACTACGAAGCCAAAGTATTCTTTATATGTTGCAAAGATAATTCTTTCTAATAAACATTCTACCTCTGTAAGTCTTTAAATATTTTTCTCTCTTACGAGCTTCCATTCTAGTCTCAAACGATTCTTTATGTATCTTAACCCAAGGAAGATAAGCTTTAGTAGATTTATTTTTTCCTGTGTTATGTTCTACAAATCGACGTTCAAGGTTATTGGTCATCCCAATATAAAGGCGGTCGAATTCTTTGCTGTACAATACATAAACAAAGATCATAGTAAAGATATTTCAAGACTCGAACCTACAACCCTCAGAGCCGAAACCTGCCCGACTGCCGTCAGGCGGGCGGGTCTGATATTCTATCCAATTGAACTACGAAGCCAAATTTGATTTCAAAACTTACCTAACAATAAGGCACATTCAAAATCTGTATTGCAAAATTAACACTACTTAGGGAAGGGAACAAGTTCTTTGTCAGGAAAGTTCCTAAGTTCTTAGCTGGCAACATCAGTAAAGTACTATTGTTAACATTACGGTGGCCTTGGCTTGTTTAATGATATGAACTGTCTCAAAATATAGCGATCGGATGGCTAGCGCCGTCCAATCACTATATTTCACTAAATCCCCCGCTCTCCATCAAACTGCTCTAAGTAATCCCCAATTCGCCGAAGCATTGAACCGCCTAACATCCCGTCTACTACTCGATGATCATAAGATAAGGATAAGAACATCATTTGTCGAATTGCAATAACATCGCCATGCACTGTTTCTAATACAGCAGGCTTCTTCTTAATAGCGCCTGTGGCTAGAATAGCGACTTGGGGTTGGTTGATAATCGGTGTACCCATGGTGTTACCGAAGGTACCCAAATTTGTAATGGTGAAAGTGCCATCTTGTATATTCTCTGGTTGTAGTTTGTTATTTCTTGCTTTTTCTGCCAAGCCATTTACTTGCTTGGTGAGACCAACTAGACTAAGATTATCTGCATTTTTAATAACAGGAACAATCAAATTACCGGAAGGCAAGGCTGTCGCCATGCCTAAATTGATTTCTTTTTTGATAAGGATGTTATTCCCATCTACAGAAGCGTTGATTAAGGGAAAATCTTGGATTGCCTTTACGACTGCTTCCATGAAAATAGGCGTAAAGGTGATGTTTTCTTTATGTTTGGCTTTAAAGGGTTCTTTTACTTTATTTCGCCAATTTACTAGATTTGTAACGTCTATTTCTATAAAGGAGGTAACATGTGCAGACGTTTGCTTAGAATGCACCATATGCTCCGCAATTAGTCGTCGAGTGCGACTCATTTCTATGATCTCGGTTGCTCCGTTTACAGATGTAGCGATAGATTTTTTAGTAGTATTAGGTGCCGTGTTAGACATTGTCCCTACACTAATACTAGGTGTAGCAGCGGTTCCGTTCTTACGCTTGACTACATAGTTCAGCATATCTTTTTTAGTCACTCTGCCATTCTTGCCTGTACCTATGACCTTTTCTAAATCTTCAATGGCTATATTCTCTTTTTGGGCTATATTTTTCACTAAAGGAGAGTAAAAACGCTTACTTGTATTAGGTTTTGCTCTTTTTTCCGCTACCAGAGCTACTTTCTGTGGTGTTGGTATATGTTCACGAACAAGCGTCTTGGTCGCTTCTTGTTTGGTACCTGAATTTTGTAAGGCAGGAGATGGCATCAATTCTTCTCCTTCTGTGGCAATTAATGCGATGGTTGCGCCAATTTGTACCACAGCATCTGCTTCAAAAAGTAGTTTGGCTACGGTTCCTCTTACAGGGGAAGGAACTTCAGAATCCACCTTGTCGGTTGCAATTTCTAATAGCGTCTCATCCATTTCCACGGTTTCTCCTACTTGCTTCGACCATTTAATAATCGTGGCTTCCATGATACTCTCCCCCATTTTGGGCATTACTATTTCTATTTGTGCCATTGGATTGTTAATTGAACCTTATTGAAAATATATCCAAAGCTACTATTTAGTAAGCAAGTCGTGTTAATTAAACGTAGAATTTATTCGACTTACTTAAAGACAAGCGACCTATCAAGCAATGAGTTCCATAGGGTAATGCTTGTTAATAAATAATCGAATCATGTTCAAGCCCGTTACACAAGTATAATCAATATTTCGCTGCCGATCTTTACCGAGCTGTAGCTTTAATGTTTTAGTATGTTCTTTGCTAGCAATTGCTAGCCAAACAGTCCCTACTGGCTTATCTGGCGTGCCTCCACCTGGACCTGCAATACCTGATATGGAAACGGCAATATCTGTACCTAAGGTTTGTAAAGCACCTTGTGCCATCTCTATAACCGTTTCCTCTGATACGGCTCCATGATTTAATAAGGTCTCTGCTTTCACCCCTAATAACTTCTTTTTCAAATCATAAGAATAAGCAACAATACTTCCCTCAAAATACCCCGAAGCACCTGGAACAGAAGAAATTTGATGGGCCAACAATCCGCCCGTGCAACTTTCCGCAGTACCTACGGTCAGTTGCCGCTCTCTAAGCATCTGGCCAATCGTGCTTTCTAAAGTACTTTTCCCATAGCCATATATAAATTCTGGAATGATCTCTTCAATAGATCGTACATGCTGGTCCAACTCTCGTTCTAATCGAGCTAGGTCATCTCCTGTTGCAGATAAGCGCAAACGCACTTTACCTAAACCAGGTAAAAAAGCTAATTTAATATACGATGGCAACTCATTTGCAACGGCCTCTATTCTATTCGCAATTCGAGATTCCCCTTCTCCAACAGTTAATATTGTTCTATGAACAAGGGGTTTGCCCTGAAACGTTTGGATTAACTTTGGAAGCACCTCATATTCCATTAGATACTTCATTTCATGAGGCACCCCTGGCATAGACACGATCACCTTCCCATTTTTTTCAAACCACATACCGGGTGCGGTTCCCTTTTTGTTTAACAAGACCGTAGCTGCCGCAGGCATATAACATTGCTCTTTATGTGCAGGGAGCGGTGCTCTCTTGAAACGCTTAAATAAACCTTGCATTCTTTCCCATGTTTCTTCATGAAAAACCATATCCGTGTCTAAAAACTCAGCAATCGTTTTTTTTGTAATATCGTCTTTGGTGGGACCTAGACCTCCTGTCAATAAGATGACATCTGTTTGAGTCAAAGCTTGCTGTAGCGCATCTATGATTCCTTCCTTTGTATCACTAACAGAATAGATTGATTGTATAGATGCCCCTATTCCATTTAACTCTTGCGCCATCCACGCAGAATTTGTGTCTATTATTTGTCCTATTAAAATTTCGTCCCCTATGGTAATAATGCTAACTGTCATGTGTGCTATTTATCTTCTTAGAAATTGTTTGGATTAAGATGCAATATAATTGAAGGGTAGATTTCCCCCAAGTACTTTAACAGCAAATACAACATAAGGGTTTACAGAATTTAAAAGAGTTCCATAAAAAAAGCCCTTGCAATCTGATGGATCACAAGGGCTTTAAATTCCAAAATTAAAAACTGTGGGATTTCGTATGAAATACTTAGTCTCTATGAAGTCGTTTAAAAACGGGCTTAGCAACTTCTCTACTAAGCCCTATGTTCAATTTTATAGTTTCCAAATTAGTAATTCTATTTGGGGGGGGGCATCGATTAAGTATTACCTAACAGACCTATCAAATAGCTGTATAGTAGATTGGAAGAAAAAGATAGTTGACTTGGAAGTCAACTATCTAGTTCGATTCTCTCTAAATGAGTTTCTTCTCTGTTTTAAATAACTATATTTTTTTTTCATTCAGCAAAAAAACTATATGGTTTTCTTTAAAAATTATTCGAATGGTAAGAAATCGTCGCTGAATGGTAATTTTCTTTTTAGAATGGGCCTATTTCGAGGATATCTGAAAATCAATTTTCTTAATACAAACCTTACTCCTAATACCACTAATTCCATCAAGGGTAGTATATTCGTTTTTAAAACAAGACGTTCCTTAAACAAAACCAACCTATCATGAAGCGTATACTTTTTATTGTATTAGCTATTATTATAATAGCTATAGTTGCATTCTTATTAATGCCTAGTCCTATTGATCCTGTTGCCTGGTCACCTCCTAAAGCACCAGAACTAACAGGGGTCTATCAACAAAATGACCAACTTGCTAAATTAGAAATTATCCATAAAGGCCAATGTCAACAATGTGAAGATGTTGCTATTGATTCTATGGGGCGAATATATGGTGGACAAGTCAATGGAGATATCATCGTATTTGAAAAGGAGAACAGAACAGTACTAGCAAATACTGGTGGCCGTCCTTTAGGTTTACATTTTGATAAGTTAGGGAATTTGATTGTGGCCGACGCAGGTGCAGGCTTACTATCTCTTGATGTCTCTACTGGAAAAATCACCACTTTAGTAGATGAATATAAAGGCAAGAAAATGATCTTTGTAGATGACGTAGAAATAGCAGAAAATGGGATAATGTATTTTTCTGATGCCTCTGTAAAGTTTGGTTTCCAAGAAAACGCATTAGATATTATAGAAGGAAGAGGGAATGGTCGACTATACGCTTATGACCCAATGACGAAGGAAACAAAGTTGCTGTTAAGTGATTTGCGCTTCGCCAATGGTATAGCAGTAGCACATGATCAATCCTTTGTTTTAGTAAATGAAACTGGTAGATATAGAACCCATAGATATTGGCTGAATGGTCCAAAGGCAGGTCAATCAGATCTGTTTATTGAAAATCTCCCTGGCTTTCCTGATGGCATCTCCCAAGGAGCGGATGGATTATATTGGTTAGCATTGGTCTCTCCTAGAAATTTAGAATTAGATGAAATATTAGATAGTCCTTTTATGAAAAATGTAGTTGCTAAATTACCAAAGAGTATGCAGCCTGCACCAGTCCATTATGGATTTATTTTAGGGCTGGATGGAAATGGAAAAGTTCGTTATAATTTACAAGATCCTAGTGGAAAATTTTCAGAGATTACGAGTGTACAACAATTTGGGCAAACGCTCTATATTGGATCTTTGTATGAAAGTAGCTTGGCTAAATATTCTTTGAATTAAAGAATCGGGAGTGAGTTCTTAATGATGAATGCAAAATGATGAATACATGACAGGATGTAACTACTACATTTTTAATATCTAGGAGATTTCTTATTCATCATTAATTTACGCCCCAATTAGAACGACTAGTTCAGCGTCTCTATTCTCTCAGTGAAACGATCTCTATTCCCCGCCCGCCTGACGGCAGCCGGGCTGGTCTGTTCTCAAAAAAAAGCCCCTATTTACTTTTCAGTAAATAGGAGCTTTATTATAGTTTTATGCCTTTGTTTGGGAGGCTATTTATTATACTTTGATGTTTGCGTGCATTAAAGTAATTAAATACGAATGTAGAATTAATTTAGTGTAATAACTGACGTAGCCAATTACTTAAATCTGAGTTCAAATCTTTTGCTTGCTGGTGGTAATTATGGGTTTCATCAGAAAGCAAGGCATTCATTAAGGCCTCAAAATTAGTATCTTGTTGATCGTTTGCCACATAAGATAATAGCTGATAAAATTCTGCTCGTTCTTTATATCTTATATCTCCTGCTGCTACTACTTGTCCAAATTGGCTAATAGCTTCTGGATAAGCCTTATTCTCATAATAGGAATGTGCTAATAAAGACTGTGCCTCATTATATCGAGCATTATCCGCTGGAATATTTTTATAAAAATTGATAGCTGTTGAATAATCTCCATTCTTCTGCGCTTTCATACCCATTGCTAGAGGATGCTCGACAGCCTTATCGCCAGATCGATTTTCCTCTGGCATGACGAATGTGCCATGCTCTGCCAGCAAGCTGTTCGTAGAAGTTGCAGAATATTGAAAAGTAAAGAATCCTAATAATAAAGCAACACTCGCTGCGGCTGCTAAACTTGAAAATAAGCTTCGACGTTTTGCTGGTTGCTTTGTAGCTACGGTTAACTTTCGTTCTTTAGTAGCCATTGGAACTACCTTCGCAGCAGTCGATTCTGATTGTAATTGTTTTAATTCTGCTCTTAAATTATTTTCGATTAGCATTTCTACAGCATCTTCCCCTACTTCATAAGCTGCTACTGTATTTGCTAGATCTTCATCTTCTTCTATTCTAGCTGCAAATGCTTGAGTTGCTGAGTCGTTTAGATTACCTCCTAGGTAAGCCTCTATATTCGTTAAGTTCGCTTCTGTTCGTAATATATCTAATTCCGCTCTTAAATCATTTTCTACCAATAATTCTATTGCATCTTGTGCAATTTGATGATCCATCACCATAGCAGCAAGGGAAGCATCTGCTGCAATTTCTGTAGCAAAAGTAGCAGCATCTGTATCGCTTAGTGCTCCTGCTAGGTAATTTTCTATTTTATCAAATAATTGCGCTTCCATATCTATTGCTCTTTAAGTGTATTGACTAATTTTGGATGTTTCTGGATAATTTCTAGTAAGGATTTATGGCACCTATATTTATTTTTTCTGGCCATTGCTGCACTACTAAATCCGAGTTCATTTGCAATTTCTTCCATCGAATAGGATAATTTCCATAATTCTAGAATTTTCTTGCATCGGTCCCCTAGCTGATCGACCAAAGAATTTAGAATTTCTTTTTGCTCTGCTGTAAAAAGAATATCTTCTGGAGTTGCTTGATCTGAGGAATCCATCTCTAAGTTATCTTCTGTCAAGGTTACTTTGCCTTGCTTACGGATTTGATTCATCCATAAAAAACGGCAAATAGAATACAAATACCCTTGAATGGAAGTCTCCTCTTTAAATTTGTTCTGGCGTATGTTTCGGTCGAGTACAATAATACCTTCGTGAAACATATCCTCTCCATCTTGGTAATTTCCGCTATTTCGGCTTACAAACTGGATGATTTTCCCTTTCAAAGAAGCATCTTGATATAAATACCGGATGGCCTCTTGTCTTTTGGCGCTACCACTTTTGATAGCTGCGATCAACTCTTTGTCCGTATATGTTTGAGCCTTCATTAAAGAGTGTTTTATTTGTTGATAATGTACCCTTAGGGGTAGATTATTATTGAAGTTGTTTAAAAATACTTGATTTCTTTGTTGTTCTTAGAACAACTAGGATGTAGAAATCGTTGTTAATTAGGGTTTTATATCAGCCTGTCAAAATAGGTAGACATTTGATGATCTAGTCGTTTTATTTGATAAACTTATTGATTTACCCCTTAAAATGCACTATAATACAACGAAGTTGTTTAAAAATGTATTTCAGGTTCTTGCAATACAAATTTTCGCCTCTAAACTATATTCTTAAACAACTTCAACGAGAAAAGCAGGTGTTACATTTTATTCTTACAAAGAAAAGGATTTTTAAGTAATGAAGGAATGATTAGATTACTAGGTTTTAGAAACATATTTTATAGCATCCTTTTTGGTTTGCTCTTTTTTTCCTGCGAAAATGACTTGTCTGAGGTACAGCAATTTATTGTTGAAGATCAGGTAGCAATAGAAGTTGGAGAAGGAGTGGAGGTCATTTATAGCGATTCTGGAAGAATTGAAATGAAAGTTATTGCTCCTGTTTTACACAGACATTTAGATCGGTTAAATCCTAGACGTACCTTCCCTAATGGTCTAAAGGTGCTCTTTATAGGAAAATCCCAAGAAGTCGAAAGTTGGCTAGTTGGCAAACAGGCTACAGAATATGAAAATACACACGAAACGATTATTAGAGATAGTGTTGTGGTTTTTAATAAGAATGGAGAAAAACTAGAAACCGATCACTTGATTTGGGATCAAAAAAATGGCTTGATTCATACCGATCAATTGGTGAGAATGACGACTATTGATAAAAAAATATGGGGTTATGGGTTTGAGGCTGATCGAGAATTCACACGTTGGTCTATCAAAGCAGTCAAAGGGGAATTAAAAATTGATCCTAATAATTTGAATGATTAGATTTTAATAAATAACTCAATAATGGATATTACAGTACAACAACTAAAAGAAAAACTAGACAACAAAGAAGAATTTATTTTAATAGATGTTCGAGAAACGTATGAACACGAAGAATTTAATGTGGGCGGTCAACTGATCCCATTAGGCGATATGATGGGCGCAGTAGATGACTTAGAAGAGCACATGGAAGCAGAAATTGTAGTTTATTGCAGATCAGGTAATCGAAGTGCCATGGCACAAGAAATCTTAGAACAACACGGGTTTTCTAATGTCCGCAATTTGGAAGGAGGAATGTCAACTTGGTTAGAGGTAATTGGGAAATGATAATGTACGAACGCAAAGATGTACAGTACATCTTTGCGATCCTAATTACTTACTTAGGAACGAGGGATAACAGGTTTCTTTTTAATAGCATCTACTTCTAGAGCAGATTCTGGATCATAGCTTTTGTTGATAATAGGTAGAAAAATAACCGCTATCAAACCTAATATGATATTGCAAAAATGGGTACCAAAAAAAGAAATATTAGCAGAGGAAAAAGCATCTCCTGAATTAACCCCATATAAGGTCAAAGCGGCAATCACTAAAAAGTGATAAGACCCCATCCCACCAGGCGATGGAATAAGAATACCAAAGGTGCCAAAAACGAATGCCATTAAGCCCACGATTGGTCCAAGATGTGCGGTAGGTTCAAAAGCTGGCAAATAGAAGTAAAACATAAAGAAGTATCCTACCCAAATAATGATACTATGAAAAATAAACCAGCCTGGCTTCTCTAAACTTTTAATAGACAAAATACCATCCCAAAAACCTAATAAGACTTGTTCTATTTTTTTATAGAACGCAGTTGCTTGAATTTTCTTTCGGAACACAATCGCTAGAATAACAGCTAGTACGCCTAGTCCCAAAATACTTAAGATAATTGGATTAGTAAGTAAGTTTCCTCCTTCACTTGCCATATTCTCATTTAGATATCCCCAAAGGGTATCAAACTCTAATAAGAAAGCTAAGCTAATAATTAACAATAAGGAGATGACATCCATTGTTCGATCTACTACAACGGTTCCTAACACCTTTTCTATTGGAATTTTTTCATATTTAGACATAGAAAGCGGTCGCAACACTTCTCCTAATCTAGGCAAACCTAGGTTTGCAAAATAACCTAACATGATTGTTAAAAAAGAATTGATAAATCGAGTAGGCCTTCCTAATGATTTAAATAACATCTGCCACCTAATGGCCCTGCTTACATTACTCATAACATAGGCAGCGAATGCCGCTAAAAGCCATGGAATACGAACACTCTTGAAATCGGCTATCACTTTTTGCATTAAACTACAATCTGCTGCTGCCACTCCATCTAAGGCACATTGTGCCTGATAGGCCTCATTCTGATTTTGATAGACAAAGTATAGAATGACTAAGCCTATACCGAGAAATACCAAAAACTTTAAAATGTTGATGACTATATTTTTCAAGGGGTCGTATTTTTTATTATTGAAGTTGTTTAATTTAGAACGGAATACCGATATAGGTGTTCCCCTACCCTTCTAATACTTCTTTTAATATAGTGTGTGTATTCAAACCAGTAAAATTTTCCACATGCAATCGGTAATAAGTAATACATTTATCTAATAAACGCTGTCGCTCTCTTCGACTTAGCTTTGGTTCCTTATCTTCTAAAAAAA
>CALJIY010000379.1 GCA_937973945.1 uncultured Saprospiraceae bacterium
TCTTGGACCTTCGAGTTAGATTCTTGTGTATGTTACCCAAGACAATTGCTAGCTGCCAGTATGAGAGTGGTCGAAACATGTGGTGATTGTGCCGGACCAGATGGGAACGACTGTACTTTAGTCAGAGCATGTGATGAAACGTTATTGGCGACAACAAGATCTTGTGATTGTGTGTGTCCGATGAGTGCTACTATTATAGATTCACGTAGAGTTGATTTCGGATACACAGATAAAGAATCAACAACTGCTCATGATGAAACTACTGTTGATCCATTAGATCTAAATCGTTACCTACCTTGTGATTCTATTTATTTACATATAGAATATGAGATCATTGATCCACTAGCCATCAACGATTTAGACGAAATAATATTTAGATTATATAATACTGCGCTTGGAGGAGGGGCTTGGACTCATAGGCCTACTTTTGAATTAGAGCCAGATATGCATAATACCCAAATACAAGGTTTCTCTTTTGAAAAAGTAGGTTCTGGCACAGAGACTAGTATAGAATTTGGAGGATGTAATACCGATAATACTTCTCTTTATCATCGAAATTTAAATGATGGTTACTTTGATGCACTTGGTTCTACTCCTACTTCTCTTATCAATGGAGTATCCACTTATAATAGTTCTTTAGACGTTTTCGATAACCGAGAATTTAATTTTTCCATACATGATAGAAGTCGGCAAGTTGCTGAAGGCGGTGCTAGTCATGGTTTATCTGGAGATTGTTGGAAATACGTTAGAGAAGACTTAATGGGAGGGCTTCAAGTAGGAGATAAATTTCATTTAAAAGTTCATATACCATTACAAAAAAATCCTTATCGGCAATTAATACCAGATGTAGCTGCAACAGCACCTTCTGTTATCTCATTCAATGGAAATGCCTATTGGTATAAATATGTAGGTGGCAAAAGAACCTATGTAAGAGGTACTTGTAATACCACTTCTACAATCGAAACACATTGTCCAGGACCTATTGTAGCAGAAACGAATTATGAAGTAACAGATTGTGATGCTATGGTTAGCCATACCTTCACAATGGAAGGAACACCAGATGATTGGTATATTAATGAATGGCGTCCAGATATTATGGAATTTGACACCTTATTGGTTCCTATTCCATCTCCTATGATATATGGAGGTAATCCTCGTATTGTATTTGACAATGGAGATACAGTCGCCATCAGTGACCCTGTTTTTGATGACAATACGTTTTGTGCTATTGACCCAGCGGATGGACAAAACAAATGTACTTCCGTCGCAGGTCAAACAGGATATATGATGTTTGATGTCAGTGAGATTCCAAATTTTGGAGTAGGACTTGCAGGAACTGATTGCAGTTTTAAATTAATCTATGATTTGGAACGAATTTGCCCTGGACCTATAACGGCACCTGAGGACTTTGCGATGTATTATGATTATAGTTTTACTTGTGAATATACTTCAGGTGGACACTATTGTAATAGTACGACCTCTGCTACTAGAGCTGACTATTCTTTTTTAGGAAATCAGATTGAATATCCCGTAGAAGATTGTAATGGCGGTGGCTCCTACTTAATCTTTGACCAAAAGGATTATCACTTAACTGAAGATACTTCCTTTACTTTAAATTTTAATGATGCGAGTACTCCCTTGCCTGCATTATCTTCTACTATAACGGATACCTTACTAGCAGATGCTGCTAGTGCTTCTGAGTTTAATACCTATGAAGTTTGTGCAGGCCCAGGAGCTATTCCTCATCAAAATGTGATGACGACTATCTTTTTGGAACCAACTATAGAATTAATCAATATTACTGATGGTGCAGGTGGTGCAGTCACTTATACCTTAAGCAATTCGAACGCTTCAGGAAGTACCTATTTGATCGAACATAATACGGATTTAAATCCTGGAGAATGTGTCACTTTTGAGTTAGAGACAGAGTTAAAAATATGTCCTTATCCTGGAGTAGGTACTTTGGTTAATGTAAAAACAACGAGTAGTTGTCTTGATTTAGAATTTGCCTCTAAACTTTTTGGTGTTGGAGGTGATGCTTGTGTCTCTACGGGACAATTGTATGAATATGTGGCAGGTGAAGCAGAGATTCAGGCCGAGTGGGAACCGCCTGCTGGAAATGTAGCACTTTGTTCTACCAATGAATTTGTGGTGATCGTAAAAAACACAAAAGAAGCCACCCTCAAAGATTTAGAATTTAATTTCAATCTACCAACAGGATTAAATTGGTTACCTGGAACTTTTGAATATGAATATCCACAAGGTTCAGGTAATTGGGTAAGCGTGTCTGATCCAGTAGCCAATGGCGGAAATGCTTTTGGTCCATTATGGACGATGACAGATGATGATATGACCGCCGATATTGATCCAAATGGTTTACCAGGTATTCTAGATCCAGCACCTAATGCGAATCGTTTAAGAATACGTTTCGATGCAAAAACAGAGTGTGATGAATACATTTCTAATACACCTCTGTATTTTGAAACAACAGCAGCCGATCCTTGCGAATCAAGGATCAGTTCTGGCTTTACAAAGAATGAAGGAATTGTTATTAATAATGCGATTCCAGCAGATAATGCCCAGTTCTTATTAACTGCAGATCCATTAAAATATACTTGTGGTGGCCCTGTACCAATTAATATAGCAGGTGTAAATTTATCAAATACAGGAGGGGAAACGTTTATGTCAGAAGCTTGCTTTAAGTTTCCGCCTTCACTTATTTATACTCCAAGTAGTTTTCAATTTACAGCTCCATCTTCTTGGACTCCAACTTTTGTTACAGAAACTACTTTAGTAGGAGGATATATAGAAGTTTGTTTTGATTTGCCTGATGGCATCAAGCCATTGGAAACATTTGCCTTTATGGTAGAAGCTACACCTGATGCAATGGCAATGTGTGAAGAGATATTATTTGGAGGATCTGTAAAATCATTGGTGGAAGATCAAATATGTATTGGTGATGATAATACGGAAGGAACAGACGATGATTCAACTTGTGATGTATATGTAAATAATGCCATCAATGATCAAATTCCAATTCAAATTGCTCCGCCTGCGGAGATAGCAGACTTGGACGTAGTAGTTGCTTGTGATAATAATGTAGATTCTACTACTTATAACTATACACTACATTTAGAAGGCGTTTCTACAACAGATTATACAGGACCAGTATTAGTGGAATGGTACCGAGATTTAAATCTAAA
>CALJIY010000380.1 GCA_937973945.1 uncultured Saprospiraceae bacterium
CTCAATCTCAACTTCAACTTCAATCTCACAGATCGTCGAGATTTGTAACCTCGATGCCATAAGATTATCACTGATCGTCGAGGTTTGTAACCATACCCGTCAGGCTAAGGAAATATAAAAATAACTATTTTGCATAATAAAATTATGGAAGTAGAAGATTTCAACCAAGAGGAACTTATATCAGAACTGAAAAATTGCTTTTTAAAAAAGGAAATAGAAGAATTAGCAAGAAGTAGTAAATTTATACAGCGTAGCACATCTCGTTTGACAGGAGAATCGTTTTTGATGATGAATGTATTTGACTGTACGGATGGAAAAGAAAGAAGTTTAAATGATAGTTGCGATTGGTTACTAGAACATTTCCAAACAGATTTAACGAAACAATCTTTAGATGAAAGATACAATACAGATGCTGTTCGATTTATAAAATCCTGCTTTAGTAGAGTGCTTGAAATGGTTAATAAGGGGGTGCTAGAAAGAAATCTGGAGTTGGCATTTTCTAAAATACAAATAACAGATTCTACCTCTTTTCAGATCCCTCCAAATTTAGCAATTTTTTATAAAGGATATAAAGGTAATGGAGGCAATGCTATTCTTAAGATGCATCTGAATTATAACTTACTGAATGGACAAATAACAGATTTGTTTTTAACAGATGGTGTAGCAAATGATAACTTATATAAACTAGGTAAGCTTGAAAAAATAGAAGCTAATGGTTTATATATGAGAGATTTAGGCTATTACGATTTAAAATATTTTTTAAAACTAGACAAAGAGAAAGGCTATTTTTTGAGTAGAGCTAAAACAGATGCAGCTTATAATAAGCTAGGGGAAGATGGAGAATTTTATCGAATTAAAATTGAAGATTATTTACCTGAGAAAGGACAAACAAAAGAATTAAAAGAGGTATATGTTGGAGCAAAAAAAACAAAAATTAAAGTCCGTCTTATTCTTCAATCAGTTCCAGAGGAAATAGCATTACAGCGATTAAAAAAACTAGAAAAAAAAGAGGCAAATAGTAAGTATAAAGTAAGTGAAAAAAGAAAAGCCATGTGCTATTTCAATGTCTATTTCACCAATGCGCCTGCGGATATATTACCAGCATCAATAGTTAGATTAATCTACACCTTGCGTTGGCAAATTGAATTAATGTTCAAAATATGGAAGTCTGTTTTTAAAATAGATAAAGTAAAAAAGATGAGCATCTTTAGATTTGAATGCTATATTTATTCAAAACTAATTGCTATTCTACTTACACTACATATACACAATAAATTTGATCAGTTTTTCTGGGAAGAAGAAGAAATTGAACTAAGTCCTACGAAAACTGCAAAGGTTATAAAAAAAAACTCACGGGCTTAATGAGTGCTTTGCGAACCAGAGGAACTAGATTGAGTCGATGGCTTGACGATATTGCTAAATTACTGATTAAGAGAGCAATAAAAGATGCTAGAAAATTAAAAGGACAATCTCCTGAATTAACTTCTTGGCAAATTATAAAACTCTTAGCCTGACGGGTATGGTTACAAACCTCGACGATCCCATTCCAAACACAATTTTCCTAAAATTTAAAAAGAGTAGGGTAAGGAAATCAACTTATCGCTGCTTTAAAAAGGATTTCAATTCCTCTGGACGTTGTGTGCCTATTACAAATTGTTTCCCTCCCTTCAAGGTTATCAATAGTCCCATTTTACCTTTTATATTATAAACCGTACCATATTTGGTGAAATAGCGAATACCCCAACCACCAACGAAGCCATAATCTATCACTTCGGTAGTGGTTATTTGGCTCCATTTTATATCTTTCTTTATTAATGGGAAAAAACGTACTTGAATACCCCGCTCATCTATTTTGGTCTGTAATTTTAAAATAAAAAAAAATAAAAGCAAGGCTGTAGTGAATAGCATTAGTAGGATCATTCCAACATTAGATAATGGGCGGTCTCCGATCGGATTTCCTAAAATCACTTGTTGAATCATACCATAGACTGGAAAGCAGGCAGAAGCTATTAATACTACCCAGATCCACCATTGGTTAAAGCTTTGGGTCTCTTCGAATGTTTTCATAGAATACAATTAATTTTGTAATAAATATTTTTTCCGCCAATTCCAAAAGCCCACGCCCGACATCACAAAGTAGACCACCATTAAACCTGCGTAAATAGACAAACCTTGCGTGAAGTAAAGCCAGATAGAAATTCCATTAATGACAATCCAGTAAATCCATGCATAGAGATATTTATGTGCTTCTAAGTAACTAGCGATCAAACTAAAGGCGGTCGTATTTGCATCAATAAAGGATTTTTCCGCATCGGTATAGTGTTGAAAAATGTACCCTATTATAAATGCAAAAACGAAACCTATGACTAACCAAATCGCATGAAATTGTACGCCTAAAACTTTAATAGCCAAAGGTTTATCTGATTTTGGATTCGCCCAAGTATACCAACCATAAAAGCCGACTAAAACATAAAAACCATATAAAATAGATTCGGAATACAATTTCGCTTCAACAAACAAATAAATACTTAGAAGAGACGATATTATTCCAAATAACCAGCACCAAATATTTTCTTTTACTAATAGGAAAAGATAAATAGTGCTAAAGATAACTGCAGTGATTTCTATTATGGTGGCTAATTGCATGGTTTTTTAATGGTATAAAATGCCCATATTATATTTATAATAGGCACTAGTGTAAAGATAAACAAATCTGGTTCTCAGACCAATCTTACTAAAATTATGGATTTATTTTACCTACTTATTTAGATTTTCTATTACCTTCCATATCATTGGATTTATTACGAAAACACACCCTTATTAATATGCAAATAAAAGAACAAGCAAAAGAATACGATGCGATTATCGTAGGCTCTGGCGCAGGCGGAGGGATGGCGACCAACATACTAGCCAATGCAGGCTTGAAAGTAGCTTTAGTAGAGGCAGGTCCTTTCTTTGATCCCAAAGACCCAACAACGCAGACGCAAATGAAATGGCCTTGGGAATCACCTCGGAGAGGAGCGAGTACAAAAAGAGCATTTGGTGATTTCGATATGTCTTGGGGCGATTGGAAAGTAGAAGGTGAACCCTATACAACAGCAGAAGATACCGAATTCCTTTGGTGGCGTGCTAGAATGTTAGGTGGGCGAACCAATCATTGGGGAAGAATTTCCTTACGATTTGGACCTAAAGATTTTAAACATAAAGATATTGATGGGCTTGGCGAAAACTGGCCGATTGGGTATGAAGATATCAAACCCTATTATGATAAATTAGATAAGATGATTGGCGTTTTCGGTTCTAAAGAACGATTGCCCAATGATCCAGATGGATTCTTCTTGCCGCCGCCCAAGCCTCGATTGCATGAATTATATTATATAAAAGGTGCAAGAAAAGCAGGGGTTAGTGTGATTCCCTCTCGCTTATCTATTCTAACTAAGAAGTTGAATAATGATAGAGGGGTTTGTTTTTATTGCAGCCAATGCAATCGCTCTTGTAAAGAATATGCTGATTTTTCTTCTGGTTCCTGTTTGATCTTTCCTGCACAAAAAAATGGGCAAGTAGATTTGTATACGAATGCAATGGTGCGAACGGTCACCACGGATGACACAGGGAAAGCAACAGGGGTTTCTTATATTAATAAGGAAGATAGAAAAGAATACCAGCTAAAAGGCAAAGTAGTTATGTTAGGTGCTTCCGCTTGTAGTTCTGCACGAATCTTATTGAATTCTAAAAGTAAGCAACATCCTAATGGTTTAGGAAATAGTAGTGATATAGTTGGTCGCTATTTGCACGATTCCACAGGAGCGGGTAGATCTGCTTTTGTCCCTGAATTGATGAACCGAGATATGTCCTATAACGAAGATGGTGTAGGGGGCTTACATATCTATTCTCCGTGGTGGTTAGATAATAAAAAGCTAGATTTTCCAAGAGGCTACCATTTAGAAATTTGGGGTGGTATGGGGATGCCTTCTTATGGATTTGGATTTGATGTTAGTGCCTTCAACAAATTCATAGGAGGAACTGTCGGTGGATATGGCGATAAATTAAGAGA
>CALJIY010000381.1 GCA_937973945.1 uncultured Saprospiraceae bacterium
TGCCTTTGGCTTACCAGCAGAAGAATATGCTTTGCAGACAGGGATTCATCCTGCAACCTCCACCAAGGAGAATATGGAACGCTACCGAGAGCAGTTAGGGGCTTTAGGTTTTTCTTTTGATTGGGATCGAGAGGTGTATACCTGTAATCCAAAATACTATAAGTGGACCCAGTGGATTTTTACGGAATTGTTCGGACACTATTATGATCAGACTGCTAAGAAGGCGCTGCCGATTAGAGAATTGGAAAAGCGGTTTGCAGCAGAAGGTAATAAAAAAGTAAAGGCAGCGAATAGTTCTAAACAAAAATTCACGGCGGAGGAGTGGAACGCGATGAGCAAAGTAGAGCAAGCGGATACCTTGATGGAATATCGTTTGGCCTATAGAAAAATTGGCTATGTCAATTGGTGTGAAGAGTTAGGAACCGTATTGGCGAATGACCAAGTAAAAGATGGCGTTTCTGAAAGAGGGGGCTATCCAGTGATTCAAAAAGCCATGAAACAATGGTACTTGCGGATTACGGCCTATGCAGATCGCTTGATGTACGACTTAGACGAGATCGACTGGTCGGACTCTTTGAAGACGATTCAAACCAATTGGATTGGCCGATCAGAAGGAGCGACGATGTTTTTTGATGTGGTGGGTGCCGACGAAAAAATAGAAATTTTTACCACTCGACCAGATACGATTTATGGAGCGACTTATATGGTCTTGGCGCCAGAACATGATTTGGTAGCAAAGTTAACCACCGACGATCAAAAGCAAAGCGTAGCCGATTATATCGCTTATGTAAATGCCAAGTCAGAAGTGGATAGAATGGCAGAGAAAGAGGTCACAGGTGCCTTCATCGGTGCTTATGCCATTAATCCTTTTACAAATACCAAAATTCCAATTTGGATAGGAGAGTATGTATTGAAAGATTATGGGACAGGAGCGATTATGGCCGTGCCAAGTGATGATGAAAGAGATAATAAATTTGCAACCAAATTTGGTTTAGAGATTATTGATGTGGTAGATAAATCCAAATACCCTGGTGCCACTTTACATGATAAAGTAGGCATTATCAAAAACTCTGGTTTCCTAGATGGCATGGAAGTGCCAGAGGCGATTACGGCTGCTTGTCAAAAAGCAGAAGAAATGGGGATTGGAGAAATGCATATCAATTACAAATTGAGAGATGCCAACTTCGGTCGTCAAAGATATTGGGGCGAGCCATTTCCAGTGATGTATGATGCAGAGGGTTTGGCGCATGTATTGAAGGTAGAGGACTTGCCATTAGCATTGCCAGATACGGAAGATTTTAAGCCAGCCAAAGGTGGTCGATCTCCATTAGCAAGAATGGAAGATTGGACGAATTTACCAAATGGTTTCACTAGAGAAACCGATGTAATGCCAGCAGTAGCAGGTTCGTCTTGGTACTTCTTGCGCTATATGGACCCAGGCAATGACGAAGCTTTTGCGAGTCAGTCAGCGGTCAATTATTGGCAAGATGTAGACTTATATGTCGGTGGGGCAGAGCATGCCGTAGCGCATTTGATGTATGCTCGTTTTTGGCATAAGTTCTTGTATGACAAAGGTTTAGTGCCAACAAATGAGCCCTTCAAGAAATTGGTGAATCAAGGTATGATCCAAGGCGTGATAGAAAATATCTTCTTAGATAAAAATTCACCAGAAGATGCGCGACGGTTTGTAAGTGCGGATATGATTGCAGAAGAAGACATGGGCAACTATGCGAAAATATATGCACATATTGATTTTGTCAGCGATTATGGAAAAGATGATTCTCACTTAACAGCAGAAGGCATTCAAAAATATTTAGACTGGAGACCAATCTACAAAGGAGCTGCTTTTGAAAGCAAAGATGGCGTATTCAAAGATGGAAAAGTTACCTTAAAAGAGGGCGCAACAGCATTCCGTTTTCATACCTATTCGGAAGTGGGTAAAATGTCTAAATCTCGATATAACGTGATCAATCCAGATACCGTAATCGATCGATACGGGACAGATTGTTTCCGAATGTACGAAATGTTCTTAGGACCCATCGAACAATCTAAACCTTGGGATACCAACGGTATAGATGGTGTGTCTAAATTCTTAAAACGTTTCTGGTCTTTATTCTTTGACAACAATGGCAATTGGTCTGTTTCTGACGAAGTACCAAGCAACGACGAATATAAAATCTTACATACCGCTATCAAAAAAGTAAGCGAAGATATAGAGCGTTTTAGCTTCAATACTTGCGTAAGTGGATTCATGGTTTGTACCAATGATTTACGAAAATGGAAATGCAATAAGAAAGCCATCTTAAAAGAATTGACGATCTTATTGGCCCCATTTGCGCCACACGTTACGGAAGAGATATGGAGTCGTTTAGGTGAAAGTGGTTCTGTGCATCATGCCACTTATCCAACTTTTGATGAAGCCTATTTAAAAGAAGATTCTATAGAATACCCAGTCAGTATCAATGGCAAAAAAAGAGGAACGGTCAACTTCCCATCTGATGCTTCTAAAGAAGACATGGAGAAAGCAGCGGTGGAATTAGAGGTGGTCAAGAAATGGGCAGAAGGCAAAACGATCCGAAAGGTCATCGTTGTGCCGAAACGGATGATTAATGTGGTGATTGGGTGATGTATGTTTGTGAATACCTGTGTGTATTTAATACCACATGTTTTATGTATTCATAAATTTACGAATACCCACGGCTGCGCCATGGGCTACAGGATGTCGTCCCGTTGGGACTAGGACGTAATTTTACGAAAGGAGTTGATGTGATCACATCAACCCCTTTCGTAAAATTACGTCCCAACAGATGCATAGGCTTGAACTCAGAAGCACAAAGAGCTTCCACCACATACAAGTCCCAACGGGACGACACCTTGTAGCCCATGACGCAGTCATGGGTATTCGTAAAAACACAAGGATATTCATAATTCCCCCTATTTCATAGCACCCACCGTAAAACTAGCCTTCAATTTTTCCCACATCAAGCTCACTTCCCCATCATCATTGGCCTCAAAAGTCATTTGTTCTGTAAAGTCAGCGTCATAGTTGGGGCTAACAACAATACGTAGTGCATCTTCCTTTTGATTGTAATTATAGGCACCCCATTGATCAGACTCTTTATTAAAAATAAAGGTCCAGCTATCCTTGCTAGGAATCGTGAATAGAGCATACTTTCCAGCAGCTAATGGTTGACCGTTTATTTCAGTCGCTTTATTAATTTCAAAAGTGGTGGCGCCATTCGCCCCTGTCCGCCAAACCTCATCATAAGACTCCAACCCGCCCCAAATTGTACGACCTTTTACAGAAGGCGCATTGTAGTTGATATTAATAGTCAAATCGCCTAAAGTATGAGTCAGGGTTTGTGGTGGACTCTTTGGCTTCTGTGCATCTGCAGTATAGCTAAATCCTATTATTGAGATAGCGAGTAATAAAAAACGAGAAAAAAACGAAGTTTTCATAATTAGTAATTTAATTGATTTAGGAAGTTGTACTAAACAAACTATTAAAGTCGCTTTTTGTTCATATCTTAACTGTCAACTGAAAGACGAATATGAAAGTACAACAAGCTATTGATTTTATACAAGCAGCCATACCTCAAGAAAAAGGGAAGTGGGCAGATATTGGGGCAGGGACAGGCACCTTCACATTGGCATTAGATCAATTGCTCCCTAAAGGAAGTACCATTTACAGTATAGATAAAAAACCAACCGAACAGCAGCTATCCTTACAAAACTGCGTATTAGAAACTGTCAAACAAGATTTCGACGAAGCATTTGACTTGCCAATAATGGATGGAATTATAATGGCAAACACTTTGCACTATAGTGAGTATCCAGTAGTCACTTTGAATAATATACTAAAAATATTAAAAACCAAAGGACGTTTTATTTTAATCGAATACGAGTTAACACAAGCTCGAAAACCCTGGATTCCTTATCCCATTACCTTCCAACAATTTTGTGAAATGGCTACTCAAGTAGCTCTTTCTACTCCACTAGAGATAAGAAGATTACCTTCTACTTACGGCAATAACTATATGTATTTGGCGAGTTGTGAAAAAAGAGAAAATTAATCTTGCGTCTTTTTTTTAGAAATAACGTGTAAGAAATAGAAGGACACATTTCTAAAGTAGAGATTGAAAAAAAAATATAGATATGAATCAAGACGTCACACAGATATGGAATACTTTTCAAGCAGAATTAAAGAACTACATAATAAGACGAACTCAGAATAAAAACGCAGCAGATGATATTTTACAGGAAGTATTTCTGAAAGTAATTGTCCATCAAGAAAAGATTAATCAAAAAGAGAATCTTCAGCAATATCTATACGGGATGGTTCGGAATGCGATAGCAGATTATTATAGACAAACAAGAAACTTGTTACCCGAAGAAGCGGTGCCAGAGCAAGTGATGGAAACGGAGTCGAATGATCATTTAAATGAATTACTTTCAAATTGTATTCGACCATTTATAAATAATTTAGACCTTAAATATAAAGAAGCTTTAATCTTGTCGGATCTAGAAAATATTCCTCAGACAGAATTAGCTAGTCGTTTAGATATGTCTTATTCTGGCGCAAAGTCGAGAGTGCAGAGAGGCCGAGAACAATTAAAAGAGCAGTTCTTGCAATGTTGTCAACTAGAGTATGATAAATACGGTAACTTCTTAGCAATGAACAAAAAAGATTGTAGTTGCGATTAAAATCTGCGTCTTTTCTTCAATATCGACGTGTATAAAGTGAAAGTATTTTAAAAGGAGTAATTCCTTCTTAATTGTTTAATGTTATAAAAAAAACTTATGAAAAAGTTAGTATTATCAGTAGCAAGTGTGTTAATCTTGGGTGGTGCATATGCCTTTTTTTCAGCCCCTTGTTGTGGTTCTTCTGAAAGCTGTGAAGCAACAGAATGTTGTTCGGACAAAGAAAATTGCTGCCATAAAGCATCTACAGCAGCGCTAGATTTGAAGTAGAAAATACGCTTCAATAGTGAATCAATTTATCATAGCCCAATATTTATTGGGCTTTTTTATACCCTATAATAAGGAAGTTGTTTAAAAATGTCCTTCAGTCCCAAAAACCATATTGCAAGAACCTGAAAAAGACTTTTTTAAGCCTCGTAGCTCTGCTCTGCTGCTTAAAAAAGTAATTCTCAGAACCTTACACTATGATTTTTGGATTCTAAATTAGTACCTTGAACTTCTTCCTATATCTATAACGTTTGCTCCATATCCTTTAAAAAATCTTTTACAGCAGGTGAACCAGATATTTGTAGCGCCAAGCCTTTTTTAAATGGCAAGACAGAAAAGTCAAATTTAAAAAAGGGACAGCATTGCTTTTCTTTACCAATAAACTCTAGTATATCTTCCGCTAATTGTTGCTCATCTTCAAAATAATAGATGTAGCCATTATCTAAGGATTCTTTTTTAAGCAATTGAGGAAAGATTTTTTCTTTTAATACTTGCTTTCGTTCCAATAATTCAGCGCTAGTTAGACTACAAGTGAGCGCGCCATCAAAGACTAATAAATGTTCTTCCCAGGTGATAGGCGACCATACGTTTTCATTCGTATCCTTTGTAAAGGAATTAAAAAAATAGGTACTTCCTAAAACAAGAAACAAGAGTATCCAGCCTAAGGCAAGTACTGGAATTAACAATTTATTTTTCATAACTTAGATGTTGATAATAGAATTATCTTTTAAACAATAATTCAAAGATATAACTTGGAGTATACTCCAAGGTCAAGTCTTTTAGCAAAGTTTTTTTAAACAATAATAATTATGCTTATTGGAGAGATAGCTACACAATCAGGATTTAGTAAAGATACCTTGCGTTACTATGAAAAAATTGGACTCATTAAATTAGATAAAAAATTAAGAGGAGACAATAATTATCGCTTCTATGATGGAACCATTCTCGATCGCTTGAAAACGATTAAACAATTGAAAAATACGGGTTTTACCTTGAACGAGATCAAAAGCCTTTTGAGAAAAGGAGAATTGAATATGATTTCTTGTACGACTGTAGGAAGCATCGTACAACCGAAGCTGGAGAAAATAGAGCAACAAATTTTAGCACTTCAAAACCAGAAAACTAAATTACTTCAGCTAATCAATCATTGTCAAGGGGATTGTACGGCTACTTTTGAGGAATTCACATAGGTAGCAATCTCGGATGTTGGGCGGATTAACAATCCGCTTTATTATCTCAAAGACCGCCGACTCTCCACTACCACCGTCAATAGAATCAAGGCCCCACCAATCAAACTTCTTTCCGTAGGAATTTCTTGCAAAAATATCATAGCTACAATAATCCCATAAATTGGTTGAACACTAGCCATAATACTTGCCGTACTAACAGAGAAATGATCCAAACTCTGTAGAAATAAGGTATGGCCTATTGCTGTTGTGACCAATCCCAGAAATAACAAATAGGGGAGTTGTGGAACAACAGCCGCTTCCTTAAAAATAAATAAAACTGGGAATAACAAAATAACCGCAACCGCCAACTGATAAAACATAAAAAGGGAACTATTTATCTCCCCCATATGGCGCTTTACTATCAGATTTCTGATGGCCCAAGCAAATGCAGAGAATAAGCCAATGAGTAAGCCTTGTGTCATCCCATCTTTAAAATCAAAAGAGGGGGCTAAAAAATAAATACCCAACAAAACCATTCCCCCTAATAATAGATGTACTTTTTGAAAGGGCGTTTTCAAAACTAGCGGTTCTAGTAAAGTCGTCATAATTGGAAAGGTAAATAAAGAGAGCATCCCAATAGCTACATTGGACCACTGTAAGGCATAAAAAAACGCAACAAAATTAGTGGACATCAATAAACCAGATAATCCAACGACTACACCATGTTTTTTGATATCCAATCGAAAATCATACTTTTTCCAATAACAATAACTACCTAGAAATAGTAAAGCAAAAAATACCCGATACCAAATAATCAGTGGGGCAGGAAGGCTAATGTAACGGCCCAAAGCACCAGAAGTACAAAGACAAAGCATTGCAAAATTGAGGATAAAAAGATGTTGGTAGGTTCGATTTTTCAATTTCAAGATTTCTGAGTCTCAATTATAGGTATTAAATAGTATAGAAACCTGTTTTTATTCTATAAACTTTTTCCTACCAACCGTCGTAAAACTGTCAAATACCACAAATCAATCAACATCCACCAGATAATTGTCAAAAAATAAGCACTATAATGAATTCATTTTTTTGGAATATGGTTCATAGCTGCTAATTTTGCGTACAACATGAAGAAGAGGTCAGATGTCAGACCGACTCTCTGTCAGATGTCAGACCAGCCCGACTGCCGTCAAGGCGGGCGGGCTTATGATGTTGACAGCTTAGTGCTAGTACAAAGCGTCAACTAATAAAATGGTAATAATCCGTTGTTAATATAAATCTGTTGTTAAGTATTTTAAACAACAGATTTATATTAACAACGGATTCCACCTAGGTTAGGTGAAAATGAAGAGTAACAGTTTCTTAGCCGACCAGAATACACTGACCACTGAACACTTATTAAAACCATCACCATTATGTTAAGAATTGTACTTATATGCTTGGGATTAGTAATTGGCGGTACCGCCTTTGCACAAACATCCCTCGGAGGAAAAGTAGTAGATGATACAGGCGAAGCAGTCCTATTCGGTAACGTTGCGCTATATAAGAATGGCGTACTACTTTCAGGAGGAACAACTGATATTGATGGCAACTATAACTTGGGTAACCTAGACCCGGGTACTTATGAGGTAGAGTTTAGCTATACCGGACTTCAATCTCAAAAAATCCAAGGTGTTATTGTATATGCTGGTAAAGCTAATAAACTGGATGCTACGATGACTTCTGGTGTTTTGTTAGATGAGATCGTGGTGATAGATTATAAAGTGCCTTTAATTGAACAAGATAATACGACACAAGGTGGAACAGTCACGTCCGAACAAATAAGAAATTTACCTACCCGAAATATTAATGCCATAGCTTCTGTTACCGCAGGTGCTTCTTCTGCGGATGAAGGTGCGGCGGTGAGTATTAGAGGATCGAGATCGAATTCCACAGACTACTATATAGATGGTATAAGAGTGAGTGGTGCCCTGTTGCCAGAATCAGAAATTGAGCAACTGCAAGTCATTACTGGTGGGATGGAAGCAAAGTATGGAGA
>CALJIY010000382.1 GCA_937973945.1 uncultured Saprospiraceae bacterium
TGGGGTGACTAAAGGGAAATATAAATATACGGTCAATAAAGTAAAATTGGCTTTTAAAGATCTACCTCCAGCTTTTGAAGGCTTTAAAATTGTTCAAATATCTGATATTCATGCAGGGAGTTTGGATAGCTTGGAAGAGGTAGCCAAAGGAGTGAAAATGGTGAATGACCAATCTCCTGATTTGATTCTTTTTACTGGAGATATGGTCAATTCTAATAAGGATGAAGTTAACCCATTTATTGATGTTTTTAAACAATTGAAAGCGAAGTATGGGCAATACGCAGTGCTCGGCAATCATGATTATTACGGCGTGCCTCGTCAAGGATCAGCTACGGAAGTAAATGATTATTGGCAAGACTTTTTTGCTAAGTTTAAGCAGATGGGCTTTCAATTATTAACGAATCAAAGTACCCGTATTGAAAAGAATGGGGAATACTTACAATTAGTAGGTGTAGAGAATTGGGGCGCAGGTAGATGGTTTCCTAAAAAAGGAGATTTGGATAAAAGTTTACGAGGCTGTACGTCGGATGACTTCTGTGTTTTAATGTCGCATGATCCCACGCATTGGGATGAGAAGGTACTGGATCATCAACAACACATTCATCTAACACTAAGTGGACATACGCACGGAATGCAATTTGGAATCAATCTGCCTGGCTTTAAATGGAGTCCTGCTAAATATCGCTACCCTAGATGGAATGGTTTGTATCAAGAGAAAGGGCAGTACTTGTATGTTAATCGTGGATTTGGCTTTTTGGCTTTTCCTGGGCGGATTGGCATGTGGCCAGAGATTACGGTGTTGGAGTTGACTCGGGAAGTGGATAGTTAGGTTGCTTAGTTAGACATAATTCAACACGGATCTACTTTGTAGATACACGGATTTTTTATGGTCGTCTTTATTAGGTTCGTTCCTTAGGTCGTGAGCGGCTTGGAGTTGATCTTGATAAATTAACGCTAGTTAGATTCTATTCAACACGTAGCTACTTCGTAGCCACGCGGATGCCACATGAGCAAACATTGTTTGCGAACCGCTTGCGGATGGGAAGGCTTGTAGGTCGTGAGTGACGTTGACTTATTCTTGTTATATCTATAATATGGATTAAGCCGCATACGACCTGCTGAACGCATCAAGCACAGGTGACCAAAAAAAATCCGTGTATCTACGAAGTAGATCCGTGTTGAATCAAGTCTAATTAAATCTAGGTCAACATCAAGTGAGGTTTGAACCTGCCTTCCAAAGAACGTAGGTTCAAAAAATCACTTATACCGTTTCCCATGCTTCACCACCATATCCACATCCTGCAATAAACTAATATACCGAAGCACATCCCCCTTCACTGCAATAATATCTGCGTACTTCCCCTCACTAATCGTACCCACCTCTTGATCCACGCCCATCGCAACAGAAGGCCAATAAGTTGCCGCTTTAATAGCCAGCATAGGATCATAGCCTAGTTCATTCACCCAAACATCTAACTCATGCCAGGTCGATTGGCTATGAAATTTCATGGGAATACCACTGTCTGTTCCAATTAGTAAGACGACCCCAGATTCCATTAACTGTTCAAATTTTCTCTTTAAGGTAGGCTTTCTATAAGGCGTGATTTGAAAGTACCCCAATCTACCAGGGTATCTGATCGACTGCTTAATATCTTGTATAATAGAATCAGGTAAGCCCAAATGCCAAGAATCATTATCTAACAACTCTGGATTATCTCTGGTATATTCATAGTTCCATAGCCCTTCAATGGTGGGCGTCCAGAATAACTTTTTGCCCGTTGCACTGCGTTCTTTTAAAAGCTCCATGACATCCGCAGGATATTCTGGTGCGGTGGCATGTCCAGTGTGTTCAAAGCAATCAACGCCAGCGGCAATCCCTCTTCTAATTTCTTCGGGACGATGCGAATGGGCAACTACGGGTAAGCCGTGTTTATGTGCTTCTTGTACGACTGCGTGTACCTCGTCCATCGTCATTTGATCTTGATCTACTAATTTGATGCAATCGACTCCTGCATCTGCTAATCGTTTGACTTTCGTTCTGGCATCGGCTACCCCTGATATGCCCCAGCGAAATTGTTCCGTGCCAGGGTAGGGTTGGTGCTGAATAAATGGTCCAGACATATACATGGTCGGGCCCTCTAAGGTGCCATTATTAATCGCATCCCTTACATAAATACTTTCTTCTAATGGAGCGCCTAAATCTCTTGCGCTAGTGACGCCCGCCATCAACAATTGTTTGGCAGAGGAGGGCATGATGACGTCTTTAAATAAGGGCGGGTATTTTTTATCCCAATAACTATAATTACTATGACCGTTGATCATTAGATGTACATGCATATCCCATAAGCCAGGCAAGACATCCATGCCTTCAGTAGAAATAATTTCCGTGCCTTCGGGTATCTCCATTTTGCCAACTTGCCCAATCGCCTTGATTTTTTCGCCTTCTATTAGAATGACACTGTTGGCTATTGGTGTACCACCAAATCCGTCAATTAATCGACCACCGACTAGGGCTTTTAAATTGCTTTGCGCAAAGCTTGAAATGCTGAGGAGTAGGGTAAGGAATAAGAATAGATTTTTCATTTTCGTTTATTTGGGGAAAGGTACGAAAATGATATAATAAATTTTAATAAAGAGGGTTTTGAAATTGTTAGCGGCGAGCTAGATTCTATT
>CALJIY010000383.1 GCA_937973945.1 uncultured Saprospiraceae bacterium
TTAATTTCTCCGCTAGGCATAAACCATCGAATTTCATAAATTCCGTTTTTTTGAACGAAAAAAGCAGTTTCTGCTAAATTATTTTCTATAGCTATATTCTGCATAAGTGCTTCTGAAATCCATGTATCTAATGGACAAACAGCCGCAGGATTACCACCGAATATATTTTTAGTAAAGGCATCTATTTGATAGAGGGTCATAGTTATTAATGATATTTTTTTGTTTAAAGTTAGACTTTTAACTATTTAAGATATTAGCTGAATGATAGAATTTTAAGATTAAATCATTAAACAAATGAGGACGTTCCATATTTGGAATGTGACCTGACTTTTCAATAACCACAAATTGTGAATTTGGAATTTTCTCAGCTAATCCTCTCATGCTGTCAACCTTGAAAAAATAGTCTTTTTCTCCTGCTATTAATAAAGTGGGTACTTTGATGCTTTTTACATAGTTACTGTTATCTCTTCTTTCTGCTCTTCCTCTATGAGATGCAACCGCACCTTCTATAGTAGTCTCTGTCATCATTTTGAAGAGATGTTTATATGTCTCAGAGCTTTTATCAATTTCGGCTAAGTTGATATATTTATGAATGTCTTTTTTTGTGTATTCAAGTAAGCCTGTTTGTTTTATTGATTCGGCTAGTGCTAATCTTTTTGAATAACTTTCTTCATTCTCTGCATTAGGTAAACTCGCACAAATTATTAATGATTTGACCCTATGTGGAAATAATCTTTGAAACTCTACTATGATTTGTCCCCCCATAGATAGACCAATTAGATGTACTTTTTCAATTTCCAGTTCATCTAACAAGAGGGCTAAATCCAGAGCCTGCTCTTCAATGAATATCTTTTCAAAATTATAGGCCGTTTTTCCATATCCTTTCAAATCAGGTAAGATCAATCGAAAATCTTTGAGCGTATCATATTGATACTTCCACATAGTGTGATTAAAAGGGTGTCCATGAATCAAAAGAATAACATCCTCTTTGTCAGCATTTATTTCTTCATACCTCCATGAAATGCCACGGATACTTATACTTTTCATGTTGATATTGTTTATAAGAGAATATTCCTTAAAAATGGAAAACAAAACTTTCATCTTACTACAAAAGTAACTAGGTTTGCAAAAAGAAAACAGATTCAGTTTTTGCTATTTAAAGCATATCAGATATTTCAAATTTATTCTACATGGAATCAAATAGTAAAATTTTCCGCTATGATCGAATCGCTAAACAGCTAGAGACCAGCATTTTAGACGACATTTTAAAAGCAGGAGAAAAACTCCCCTCTGTTCGATTATTGAGCAAACAACAGAATGTCAGTCCGTCCACAATATTCAAAGCATACTATCAATTAGAAGCGAAGGGATTGATTGAAGCAAGACCCAAGTCAGGTTACTACGTACGTTTTCGCTATGAAGAACGACCTGCCCCAATAAAGAAAACCACCAGTCAACCTAATATTACATCCATTGATACCAGTCAAATCATTTTAGAATTAGAAGAATTACAAAACTCGGAAACTATTGTTCGCTTATCGTCTTCCATCCCTTCTGTTAAATTATTGCCCTTAGCAAAATTGAATAAATCAGTTGCAGAGGCATTACGTAGTGACAAAAATTTATTGTTAAAATATCCGCATCCACAAGGCAATGAAGAGTTAAGACGAATCATTGCGCAACAACTATTAAACTGGGGCGGAAATTTCAGGCCAGAGGATTTAGTCATTACGGCGGGTTGTATGGAAGCGCTTAATATTAGTTTAATGATTTTGACAAAGCCAGGCGATGTCATTGCTATTGACCAATTGACCTACTTTAGTATTCATCAAGCCGTAGAAAGATTGGGCTTAAAAGCAGTGGCGATTCCTGTGACCGACGATGGTTTAGATATTGATTTCCTGAAGAAAGCGATCGTTAAATACCCAATTAAAGCAAGTCTTTTTGTGACTAATTTTCATAATCCAACGGGCATTTGTTTACCTGATCAAAAGAAAAAAGAATTAGTTGAATTAATGACGGAAAAACAAATTCCAATCATTGAAGATGACATCTATGGCGAATTGTATTTTGGGAAGAATCGACCTAGTACTTGTAAATTTTATGACAAAGAGGGTTGGGTCTTATACTGTTCCTCTCTTTCCAAAACAATCGCGCCGGGCTTTCGAATTGGCTACTGCCAACCTGGTCGTTTTATAGAACAGTTTGCACATCAAAAGCGTATTTTATCCTTATCCACTAGCTCTTTACCTCAAGCAGCTTTATTGCGTTTTTTTCAAAAGGGGCGGTATAATTTTCATTTACGAAAATTACGTACTGCATTACATACCCAAGCCTTGCTGTATAGCCAATGTATTTTAGAATATTTTCCCAAAGATGTTTATTTTAGAATGCCAGAAGGGGGGTTTAATTTTTGGATAGAATTTCCTGAAAAATTTGATGGCTATCAATTATTTAGAGCCGCCAAAGATCAACAAATCAGTATTGCCCCAGGTCAAATATTCTCCGTTGAACCTGACTTCAAACATTGTATCCGATTAAGTTTTGCAGAACCGCTTACAAAGGAAATTGAAGAGAGTATTAAACGTTTGGGCCAATTGGCAAAGGATTTTTTGAAAGAGACTTAAAAAGATATACTCATCGTTAGGGTATGTTTTATAATCCCATTAATATAATTTCTAATTTATAGTTATCTTGCCTCTAAATTTTACGTTATTTAATGAAGTTGTTTAAGAATCTACATTCTTATACAATTTCAACAGAAATCATCCAATGAGAGTTTTATATACTTTAGTCTGCTGCTTATTAGTCAGTAGTGTATTATCTGGACAAAATTCAAAAATCGTCACACCAGATGATTTTTTTATGGAACCAATGGGTTCCCATTTTTATCCGCACCACAGAATTGTGGACTATTTTGAAGCAACCGCTGAGGTCAGTCCCAATGTACAGTTAATAGAATATGGTCGTACAAATGAGTTGCGTCCATTAGTCTTAGCATTTATATCTTCTGAAGATAATATTAAAAATTTAGAAGCAATTCGCTTAAGTAATTTAAAACGAGCAGGACTCTACTCAGGGGACGTACCGACCATAGGAGACAAAGCAATTGTATGGCTAAGCTACGGCGTGCATGGCAATGAAGCGAGTAGTCAAAATGCCGCTGTCAAAACGATGCATGAATTATTGACCTCTGATAATCCATCCGTAAAAGAATGGCTAGACAATACGGTTATTATTATGGACCCTGCGGTTAATCCTGATGGATATAATCGCTATGCGAACTGGGTGCGTCAAGCTTCTAATACGATCCTTAATGCCAATCCTATTTCCAGAGAGCATCAAGAACCTTGGCCTGGGGGTCGAGTGAATCATTACCTATTTGATTTAAATAGAGATTGGGCTTGGTGTACACAAGTGGAGAGTCAGCAGCGTATTGTCCAATACAGGAAGTGGCTACCACATGTACATGTTGATTTCCATGAGCAAGGATATGAAAACCCATATTATTTTGCCCCAGCTGCTAAACCCTATCACGCTTACATTAGCAAATGGCAAAGAGATTTTCAAACGACTATTGGTAAAAACCATGCTTCTTATTTTGATAAAGAAGGCTGGTTGTATTTCACTAAAGAAGTTTTCGATTTATTATATCCAAGTTATGGAGATACCTACCCTATATTTAGTGGCTCTATAGGGATGACCTATGAGCAGGCGGGGCATGGACGAGCAGGAAAAGGAATCCAATTAGAAAATGGAGATACGCTAAAGTTAATTGATCGAATCAATCATCATACGACAACAGGTTTATCCACTATTGAGGTCAGTTCTAATAATAAAGATCAGCTCCTTAAGAATTTTACCAACTTTTTTCAAGACGCTAAATCAAATCCTAAAGGAGTCTATACAAGTTTTATTATTAGCGGAGATAATGGAATAGATAAGATAAAATCACTAACTGATTTTTTAACAATGCATGGAATTGAGTACGGTCGAAGTACTGGCGGCAAACAAATAAAAGCTTTCAACTATCAAACAGGAAAGGAGGAAAGTGTACAGCTAAAAGACAATGATTTAATTATTAGCGCCCACCAACCGATGTCAGTATTGACACAGGTATTATTTGAGCCTTCTCCAAGTTTACAAGATTCTGTCACCTATGATATTACGGCATGGGCATTGCCATATGCAAGGGGTTTAAAGGCTTATGCTGCTAAGTCTAGAATCAAACCAAATGCTACTTATGACTTTGCCAATCCAAAGATGCCACAAGTTATTGAGGAGCGACCGTACAGCTATGTCTTTAAATGGAATAGTTTAGAAGACGCTGCTTTTCTTTCTGCCTTACTTCAAAACAAAGTAAAGGTTCGATATGCGCAAAAATCTTTCACTACTGCTAGTAGCACTTTTCCTCCTGGTAGTTTGGTGATCACTCGAGCAGATAATAAACACTTAAAATTGACATTCGACGAAGTGATTCAATCTACCGCTTATCAACACAATAGAACGCTAAATACGACGACGACTGGCTTTATGAATGCGGGGGTAGATTTTGGTTCTGGTAGTATTGATTTGATTACAAAACCTGAAATATTAGCGGTATATGGGGATGGCGTGCGGAGTTATTCTTATGGTCAAGTATGGCATTATTTTGAAAATACGATTCAATATCCTTTCACCGCTATTACTAAAGCACAATTAAGTAGTATTGATTTATCGGATTATAACACTTTAGTTTTAACAGATGGATCTTATTCTATTGATTCTAAAATAATCAATTGGATTCGAGCAGGAGGAAAGCTAGTAGCGATTGGTAGTGCGAATGGCAGTTTATCTGACAGTGCCTTTAAACTAAAAAGAAAAGACACACCTAAAAGTGGCACTGGGACTGATTTAAAATCTAAGGTCAAAAAATATGGCGATCAAGAAAGTAGCTATATAACCAATAGTACGCCTGGTGCTATTTTTGGTTTGACCATCGATGAAACACATCCTTTAGCTTACGGAATGTCTGATTCTTATTTTTCTATAAAAACGAGTACCACTTCTTATGAAGTAAGCGATGATTTATGGAATGTAGGATATATAAATGAAACACCTCTATCTACGGGATTTGTGGGAGAGCAAGCGAAGGGAAAAATAAATGCTTCTGTTGTTATAGCGAACCAATCTTTAGGGCGTGGGCAAGTGGTCTATTTTGTTGATAATCCATTGTATCGTTCTTTTTGGGACTCTGGTAAGTTTCTGATGAGTAATGCTTTGTTTATGGTGGAGTAGATAATATT
>CALJIY010000384.1 GCA_937973945.1 uncultured Saprospiraceae bacterium
CAAACAAAAGCCATTAGTTGTTTTGGGGATGATAATGGGGAGGCGATGGTCAGCACTAATGGTAATGCTACTAATTTTATTTGGGATAATGGCGACACAATGGCTATAGCTAATGATTTAGCAGCAGGTATTCATTCGGTCATTGTGCGTAATGAATACGATTGTACCGATACTGCATTCGTAGAAATTGAGGAGCCGACCCCATTAGTAGCATCTATTGATATCCTTTCCACTATCAACTGCTTTGGTCAAGAGAACGGTTTATTAGCGGGCAGCGGAACAGGCGGGAATGGCAATTTATCTTATCTCTGGAATAATAATAGCACCGCGCCTTTGTATGATAATTTAGCCGCTGGCAATTATTCTTTGACAATTACAGATGCAATAGGTTGTACCAACAATACCTCTATAGAATTACCCCAACCGACTGCTGTATCTGCTCTAATCAAAAAACAAGATGTTACCTGCCCTGGTGGGCCTAAAAGTGGTGAAATTTCCATTGAAGAACCAGTAGGAGGCGTTGCACCCTATGCCTATAGTATCAATGGAACTGTTTTTTCTACGGCTACTAATTTTAACAATCTAAGTGCAGATAGCTATGAAGTAAGTACGCAAGATGCGAATGGTTGCACGATTACCGAAACGATTGCTATTAATGATCCTCCAATTCTAGAAGTAGAATTAGGCGAACCGCAAATGGTTAAATTAGGCAATACGATTAAATTATCTGCGCTTACGAATCGGCCTGTAAACTATCAATGGAATACCCTAGATAGTAACTGTACAGATTGTGAGTCAATTGAGATTACCCCTACTGCTTCCCAATTATATCAAGTCACCGTCACTGATCCTGATACAGACTGTGTCGCAACAGACGAGGTTTTTATTACGATAGATAACAATCGAGATGTCTATGTGCCCAATGCCTTCTCCCCTAATGGCGATGGACACAACGATGCCCTAATGATCTATGGTGGCAATAATATTAAATCAATTAAAGCCTTCAAAGTATTTGATCGCCATGGAAATCTAGTCTACCAAGCGGATAATTTCGCCCCAAATGATGCTTCCACTAGCTGGAAGGGAGACTTTAACGGACAACGTCTAGCTTCCGCACTATTCATTTATTGGGCGGAAGTGGAATTTATTGATGGCTATTCTGATATATATAAAGGGGATATTGCCTTATTTCGATAGGTAGATTCCCAGATCATGGTGATTTTAAAAATCACCATGATCTATGTTCCAAAGCCCCACTCTATTCTTTCCAATATTTTACTACTAAAATTTATTTTGTAAAGCCTAGCATTCTCCCTATTTTTGCGCTTTCGCACAAACAATGTCCCCCACTCATTGTTCGTATCTAACACATACATCACAATACCTATAACAACAAATGGCTGTAAAAAAAATTAGCACTGCCCTTATCTCCGTTTATTCTAAGGAGGGCTTAGAACCTATTATTAGAGAATTAGAAAAAATAGGCGTACAAATTTACTCTACAGGAGGTACTCAAAAGTTTATAGAGCAATTAGGCGCCCCCGTAACATCGGTAGAAAGTCTAACTTCTTACCCCTCTATTCTAGATGGTCGAGTAAAAACCTTGCATCCAAAAGTGTTTGGTGGTATTCTAGCAAGAAGAGAAGAGGCGCATTTAGGACAATTAGAGAAATACGAAATACCAGAAATTGATTTGGTCATCGTAGACCTATACCCTTTTGAAGAAACCGTGGCTAACACCAAAGACGAAACAGCTATTATTGAGAAAATAGATATTGGGGGTATTTCTTTAATTCGTGCAGCCGCAAAGAATTTTAAGGATGTAGTCGTGGCACCTTCCAAAGCAGAATATGACTACCTACTAGATTTATTAAAAAACAAGCAAGGTTTTACAGATGAAGCAGATAGAAAAGAATTAGCACGTCGAGCATTTAAAGTTTCTTCTAACTATGATGTAGCGATTTTCAACTACTTTAATGAAGGGACTGCCGACTTATCTTTTAAATATAGTATTCACCGATCTGACATTTTACGATATGGTGAAAATCCACATCAAGACGGTGTCTTTTTCGGAGACTTTGAGCAAATGTTTGTTCGATTAGGAGGCAAGCCTATTTCCTATAATAATTTAGTAGACATTGACGCAGCGGTACAGATTATGCGTGAATTCAAAGATGCGGATCCTACTTTTGCTATTTTAAAACATACGAATACTTGTGGCTTAGCAACTCGTCCAACCCTGTACTCTGCATGGAAGGAAGCATTGGCTTGTGATAATGTGTCTGCATTCGGTGGTATTTTTATTTGTAATACATCTTTAGATTTAGCTACCGCAGAAGAAATTAATAAATTATTTTATGAGGTAGTCATTGCCCCAGATTTTGATTCAGATGCTTTTGAATTATTATCCAAAAAGAAAAAACGTATCTTGTTAAAAATAAAAGACTTCTACGTACAGCCAAGAAGTTTTAGAAGTTTGCTAAATGGTGTGGTAGAGCAAGATGCTGATCTTAAAACAGAAACTGCACCTGACTTAAAACTAGCTACGAAAAAAGCTCCAAGCAAAAAAGAAGTAGAAGATCTTTTATTTGCCAGTATCAGTGTCAAGCATCTAAAGTCCAACGGTATTGCACTCGTTAAAAACAAGCAATTAATCGGCATGGGTTGCGGACAACCATCTCGTGTAGATGCCTTGAAACAAGCCATCACTAAAGCCAAAGCTTTTGGCTTTGATTTGGACGGTGCCGTAATGGCCTCTGACGCTTTCTTCCCTTTTCCTGATTGTGTAGAAATTGCTAATAAAGAAGGGATTAATGCCGTTATTCAACCTGGTGGTTCTATTAAAGATCAAGAAAGTATTGATTATTGTGATGCGAATGGCATGTCTATGGTTATGACTGGTAATCGCCACTTTAAACACTAATTCTTTTAGACCGCTGCGCTGTCAGGGGTCAGAAGTCAGATCGCTACGCTGTCAGATTTATGATGTTGACACCGCTTATTTTTGGTAAGAGGACTATTGATGAGAAAGAAAATATTCAATTGGAAACGTCTCCTCCTCTTCAAAGAGGAGGTTGGGAGGAGTTAGAAAATGAGTGTTGGTTAGTGCCAAAATTCTTTTAATAAACTATTTCGCGTCAACGCCATAAGTCTGACCTCTGACAGCGTAAGCGGTCTTACAAAAACATATCTATGCGTACCCTTAGTACAATCACAGATCCTATTTATACTAAAAAAGCATTTGGTTCTTTAGACCAATTCTTTTTAAAATACCTAAAAGATGAGCGAGACTTACCTTTTATGTATTTGATGCTGAAGTTGTCTTTCCTATTTATTCCAGCCGCAATTGTTGCCTTTACAATAGATAGTGCTACTTGGCAATGGTGGACCTTAGCTGTCTTATATGCCGTAGGTTTATTATGGTATACGGGACCGTTTACTTTGATGCTACATAATACCAGCCATCGACCATTTTTTAAAAGGGAATACAAATTAGGTAATCGTTTTATTCCTTGGATTTTGTGTCCTTTTATGGGACAATCTCCAGACACCTATTTTAGCCATCATATAGGAATGCATCATGCAGAGAATAATCTGGAACCAGATTTAAGTTCCACCATGAAATACCAGCGTGATAGTTTTATTGATTATACCAAGTACTATGTACATTTCTTATTCTTAGGCGTCATTCAATTGATACAATATCATAAGCAAAAGAATAAGAAGAAATTTATGAAGCAGGCGATCATTGGGGAATTAACTTTTATTGGTCTATGGATCGTGCTAGCATTCTTTAATCTAAATGCGACGCTATTAGTTTTTATATTGCCAACCATTATTGTTCGTTTTGCCATGATGTCTGGTAATTGGGCACAACATGCTTTTATAGATGCCAGTAGTCCAGAAAATAATTATAGAAACAGTATTACTTGTATCAATACTTTTTATAATCAACGTTGCTTCAATGATGGTTATCACATCGGGCACCACTTAAAGCCGCATATGCATTGGACAGACATGCCACAAGATTTTGAAAAAAATATCGATCAATATGTCGACAATAAAGCCATCGTTTTTGAAGGGATTGATTATTTCGTCATCTGGCTGTGGCTCATGCTTAAACGTTATGATATTCTAGCTAGACATTTTGTTAACATTGGGAATACTTATAAATCAGAAGAAGAAATTATTGCAATGCTCAAACAGCGTATACAGAAATGTGCTTAGTAAATTACAAAGGCAGTTCAAATAATTGAGCTGCCTTTGTTGTTTTTATACAATCAGACAAAACAAATAATACAACTAGAATTTTATCTAAACAAATAGGCACATAGAATACATAGGCTATGCGTTCTATGTAATACATACTTACAGAAGTTTGTAGAAAAAACAAAGTTTTTAGTCACATCCTATTTATTGAACCACAAAAGGCACAAAAGGGAACAAAAGCCTTTTGTGAATTTCTTTTGTTTCTTTTGTTTCTTTTGTTTCTTTTGTTTCTTTTGTGGTTCAAAATAAATTTACGGCTTTGCCGTGATAAGCTTATGTGTTTAGATATTTAATTTAAGTGCTTACCTAATCATTAAAACAAATTTCCATGAATTGGAATACTACTTTCCTGCTTTTCTGTTTCTTAATCCTAGGTCAACAAATCAAGGCCCAAAAAGAAATCACCTTTGCTAAATCCACTCCTTTTACGATAGGGGAATCCGTCACTTTTCGCTCCAATATTCTACAGCAAGAAAGAACCCTCAATATATATTTACCCAATAGTTATCATCCTGATTCAACTAAACAATATCCTGTAATCTACTTATTAGATGGTTCTAAAGACGAAGACTTTATTCATATTGCAGGATTGGTGCAGTTTGCTTCCTTTCCTTGGATACAAACCATTCCAGAGACTATAGTCGTAGGGATTGCGAATGTAGATAGAAAACATGATTTTACTTTTCCAACCAAAAATAAAAAAGACAAAGAAGACTTTCCGACCACTGGTGGTTCAGCAGACTTTATCCATTTCTTAGCAGTAGAAGTTCAGCCATTTATAGATACCCATTACACAACTGATTCTACGAAAACAATTATTGGTCAATCACTTGGTGGTTTAGTCGCGACAGAAATTCTTTTTAAACAACCCGATTTATTTGATAACTATATCATTGTCAGTCCAAGTATGTGGTGGGATGATGAATCTTTATTAGACACAACGCCTGCTACTTACTCTTCTAAAAAAGGCGTTTATATAGCTGTTGGTAAGGAAGGGCCTATTATGGAAAAAGGCGCGAAAGATTTATTTGAAAAATTAGAGCACTTAAAAAACAGTAGGACTAAATTAGTCTATGAATATTTCGACAAATTAGACCATGGAGACACCTTACATCTAGCAGTATATGACGCCTTAGAACGGCTTTTCAAGAAAGAGAAATAACAGCCTATTTTTTCTATATCAAATATATATTTCCTACCTTTATGTTCTTTGTACTAACCGCACACTATTCAATACAAAACCAATATTATTAATGACACTCCTATCTAAAAAGCACTACCTATTTCTTCTATTACTATTGCCGATCGGCCTATTCGCTCAAGAAGAAATGACTGCTGCCGACCGCCCCTCTACCAAAGCAAATCAAATAGCAACTGCACCAACCATAGACGGACAAGTAATCGACGATCCTATCTGGCAAAAAATAAATACCGTTGGAAAGCTGATCCAAAACACCCCCAACTGGGGAAACGAAGCATCTGAAAAAACAGATATTCGGATCGCTTATACAGAGACCACTTTTTATTTATCCGTCGTTTGCTACGATGCCACCCCTGATCAATTAGTCGTTTCTGATGCTCGTCGAGATGCAGACTTAGCAGGAACAGATGCCTTTTTATTTATCTTAGATACTTACAAGGATAGTCAGAATGGATTTGTCTTCGGCACCAATTCCGTGGGCATAGAATATGATGCACAAGTAGACAATGAAGGACAGGGTAACTTTAATAACAATAGACAACAAGGGGGAGTCATTGGTGGATTTAATTTGAATTGGGATGCTTCTTGGGAAGTCAAAACAGAGGTAGGAGATTATGGATGGAGCGCGGAGTTTGCCATTCCCTTCAGAACGCTTCGTTTTAAATCAGGAGCAAATACGACGTGGGGCATTAACTTTCGTAGAAATATTCGAAAGACTAATGAAATTAATTTTTGGTCTCCGCTGCCACTAGGTCTAGATATGAAGCGCCTGTCGTTAGCAGGTACCTTAACTGGTTTGAGCATTAAAAGTCCTGGAAACTTAAAGGTCATCCCATATGCTTTAGGCCGAGCGGATAGAGATTTCACAGCGGTCGATGGAGATACTAATTTTGATACAGAAGTAGGGGTCGATGTAAAATACAGTGTTACGCCAAGTATGACTTTAGACTTAACCTATAATACGGATTTCGCCCAAGTGGAAGTAGATGATCAACAGGTCAATTTAGATCGTTTTAATTTATTCTTTCCTGAAAAAAGACCTTTCTTTTTAGAGAATGCTGGACAATTTACGGTCGGTTCTCCAGGGGAAGTAGATTTGTTTTTTAGTCGCCGAATAGGGATTGCAGATGGAGGTATTCAAACGCCTATTATTGGTGGCGCAAGATTATCTGGTAAAGTGAATAAGACGGCTATTGGCTTACTCAATATGACAACAGGAGACGTGCCTGACTTAGATGTTGGAAGAAACAATTTTACGGTAGCTAGAGTCAATCATCAAGAAGGTCGTTCAGGCATCGGTGGTATATTCACGAATCGAAGCGGTCTTGGTGATGATGTCTCAGGAGATTATAACCGAACCTATGCAATTGATGGTCGATTGGGCTTGGGTAGAAAGGCAAAATTATCAGGTTTTTTAGCCAAAACAGATACCCCAGAATTAGACGGTAATGATCTTTCTTTTCAATTGAGATCAGATTATAATTGGGATGGTTGGCGCTTGTTTGCAGGCTATACCGAAGTTGGAGAAAATTTCAACCCAGAGGTTGGATTCTTAGGTAGAGAAGGTGGATTTAAAAAAGCGGAAGCTTTAATCTTTTATACCATAAGAGCGGATGAAAATGCTAAGTTTTTAGAGAACCGTCCGCATATTTCTTATCGAGGATATTGGGATTCGGAAAATAGGATGCAAACAAGTTTTCTACATATAGATAATCATTGGGTTTGGAAAAATGCCTTTGAAGTACATACAGGCGTTAACTTTACTGGTCAAGGTGTATATGAGCCTTTTGAAATTTCAAAAGGAGTAGTCGTACCTGCTGGAACTTATGACCATGCAGAGTCTCAAATCGTTTTTATAACGAATCCTAGTAAACCTGTTTCCATTAGTACACGCCATATCAATGGCGGCTTTTTTGGTGGTACTCGTTTTGCGAATAGTGCTTCGATTAATTTAATTCTAGGGGATAAATTTAATTCAGAAATTGGCTTCCAGCATAATGATATTCGATTACCTGGTGGAGATTTTACAGCAGATGTTTTTCGAGCTAAACTAGCCTACTCTTTTACGCCTAGTATCTTCACACAAAGTTTGATTCAGTATAATTCTGTAGCGGATATCTGGTCTGCGAATATTCGATTTGGTTGGTTACAACAAGCCAATACGGGTTTGTTTTTAGTTTATAATGAGAATAGAGGGCAAGTATCAGATTTGGTAAGCGGCCCCTTGAATCGAAGTTTTATTTTAAAGTATAGTCGGGTATTTGATGTGCTTCGGTAATACTCATAAAAAAACCGTACCTATAAATATAGGTACGGCCGCGTACTTAGAAAACTTAGTCGTACTTGACTATTCCCACAATAGAACACAAGCGCCTCAGTCGTATATTGTTTAGATATACAGAGAATTGTTTAGATTTATATAACTTGATACTTATATCGGTAAGTGGAGAGAAATTTAGGTGAGTGGTGCATAACAAAACTAATACATCTGTTTTAATTTACCAAATTTTTATTATTATTTTTTGACTTTTCTTTATAGCATCTTCACCATTCCAATCGCTGCCTTCTTTTTTTTATCAATGCCAAATAAGCCATTTTGCCTTGGTCATCTAAAAAACTATTATGAATTAATGCCTCCCATTTTGGAATGGCTGACTGGATTTCTTCTTCTATTTCTTTAATACTATGCTCCTTTAATTCCAATCGTTCTTTTCCTAAATAATCAATTAAGTTCTTGCGTTTAAATCGACTTCGTTTACCAGCAAGTGTAAGTGCCATTTCTTCTCCACCATCCATTGCTAAAGTGCTGTTCAATAAATCATAAGCAGGAGAGAATACTACCTTGTTTTTATTTGTAATAAGAGAGAAATTTTTAATATGCATATCTTCATTTCCAATTAAGAAAGAAAATAAAACTAGCTTAAAGAATTTTATTTTTTCAATAGCAGGAAAAGTACAATAGCGATCAATCAAATGAATGATTTGCTCAATAGAAAAATCATACTTGGTTTCCCTACTCCTTCCAGCCAATTGAGAAAAATCTTCTACTGGTAATTTTTGATTTCGCCCCACTCTATCAAATCGTCTGATAAAATAACTAAGACTACCATCTTTACTATACACCATACCATGAAAAGGCACTTCAATACCAGTAGCTTTCGCCATGCGCATACTCACATCTTCATTTTCAGGTAATTGCTGATAAATATCACTTTGGGGCTTAATGATATATTTTCCCTTTTGATTAACAATTTTAAATCTTGAATTCCTAGTATCTAAATTAGCACTAAGTTTCGGTTGGACGCCCTGTATAGACATTCGTTTCATCCTCGCCGCAGCTTCTTTTCTTTGTTCTTTTGCAGAAAAAGGTAATACTTCTAGGCGGACTAATGATTTGCTTAGCATTTTTAAACCTGTAGCGGAATATTGCTTATCTCCACAAAGTTCATAAGAGATTGGACATCTATTCATGCGCCATCATTTTTTACAGTAACTGCTCCGACTAAATCTTCCCCAACCGCTAATAGCTGAGAAAAATAATCTTTCTTATCTATTTTCAATTGACGAAGTAGACCGTCTAACATAATCCCTTCTGGCAAGACGCCATCAAAAAATGGAGGAAAAGTATCGAAGGAAAAACGTTGCTGCTCAACTGGCATCGTTAAAGAAACAGGCAAGCCTTCATAGTCCGCCACATATTCAAAAGTATAGCTTTTCTTATCAGTCGATTCTATTAAAAAACCTGCTAATTCATTCTGCATATATACACTAGCTTTTCTCATGTTGATATTTTTTCATTAATGGACTCTCTAATGCTATCCGAATATTCAAAACCGCCAATAGTTTGAATAACGTTTTGAATTGAACCGTATCTTTTCCATGTTCAATATCATAGATCGCCGTCTTGCCTATACCCGCTAGGCGTCCACACTCTACTCTAGACAAGCCACTTATTTTACGGTGGTATTTAATTACTTTTCCTATTTCTTTTATATCCATTTTACTGCTTTGGCGGTAAAAATAAGTCTTTTAGGTAAATATTGAAAGTATTGGTAAGATAATTACTGTTATAACAGTAATTAATGTAAAAATTAAAAATTCATAATAGGTAAGAGTCATTTTTACTGCCTCAGCAGTAAAAAACAATGAAGTTAATTGATAGCAATATTTTCGCTAATAGTCTAAACGCAAAAAGCCCCGCAGAAAATTTCTACGAGGCTTTAATGCGGTCCGGACGGGACTCGAATCTAATACCTTTAAATATTTGATTTTCAGAGAGATAGCCTCATCTTTTCTTTCTTGGATATAAAAAAGAGTACAACAATCTGCCATTTAATAACAACATAGTTTAATAAAAAATCTACCTCGATCCAATTACCATTTTCTTTGTGATCTTACTTGTAGTAGTTTCTAATACTACATGATACAGACCCGCAGTTAATTCTTTAGGCAGAAAAGAAACTATATTGTGCCCTTTTTGCATCTGTTTATTAATAGTAACATTTTCAATCAACCTACCATTTAAATCAAAAACTCTTATAGATACAGGAGAGCTATCTTTTAGATAGATAAAGAAGTCTGTGTTATTAATAAAAGGATTTGGTACGATTCTCAAATCTTCTATAGACATACTTTGATTACTTTCCTCTACTTTTTCTAGAACTCCCACCGTACTATGTTCTGCTGAATTGTAAACCCTTGAATATTCAATTTCTAAAGGACTAGAAGTAAAAGGAACACAACCTCCTATGATTGCTAAAAACTCACTCCCTAACTGTGCATGAAATCCTGGATTGAGAGAAATTGATTGAGCTGCGTCATAAATAATACCAGGACTATTTACTGTGGTTGTCCCATTTGTAGAAATAGTTGTTCCAACTTGATAAGAAGTATTTGGGAAATCTGGTCCAGCATCTGAAACTACAACACTATTTAAACAAGGTGGTTGTGGTGTGGTGCTATGTAAACAAAGCTCTTGGTCCGTCCCTGACTCAACTGGATTAAACAATATTTGTATTAGATAATCCGTACCTATTGTTAAACCACTAAATTGCACAGAAGATGTATTTGTTTCTACACTGCACAATACCGAATTTCCACCACTACTTGGGCAGATATTATATAAGGCAACTAAACCTAGTATACCTGGGTTATTGGAAATCTCCAAGTTAACAAGACCACTATTAGCTGTAAACGTATACCACAAATCATGGTAACTTGATATGATAGATGCAGGAAAACTACCGCATGACGAAGGAGGCGATAGTGTTGTACTACTATTTAGGGTTGAGTAATTACTTACAGTGCAACTATTTGTAGCTATGGAAAGTATAGTTGCATTAATACATTGATCATTAGGAGGAGGAGAACAAGAAATACTTAAGCTAGCAGAAGCATTATCATTGTTTACAGCGCATGAACTCATGTCACTTGTTATCACAAGAAAGGAAACATTAGTATTACTAGAAGCAGAAGTTGTCACATTTACATCAAATGTAATACTCCCGTTA
>CALJIY010000385.1 GCA_937973945.1 uncultured Saprospiraceae bacterium
CTCTTTTTCAAAAGTAGCCGTATTTATTAAAACTTTGGACGGTGCCGTTTGCGTACTCTCTACGTTTCCATATTCTGTACTTTGAACTTTTAGTGTGTAAGTTGTTCCGGGTGTAAAAAGAATCGGGTCAGTCGCATACACGCCATATCCATCTCTGGTATCATCTTCCAAAAAAGAAAAATTCTTGATCAAATTATTTCCTTCATACAAATCAACCACTGCGTTGGTCACAGGTCTAATTTCCGCACTATCTAATATCCCTCTAGAATGATTAACAAAAATCCATTGTAGCGGATTTCCATCAAATAGATGTGCCGTAACTGTTAATTGAGGTTTATGTTCTGGTACTTCAACTTCAATAATAGAGTCGAAGAAATTTTCTTTGCAACTGGCAAATAGTAGTAATAACAACAAGGTAGAAAATATATATGGTCGAGTCATGATTAGAATTTAAATTTATAAGAAACAGAAGGAATAATAGGAAAAATACTAATTTGTCTAAAAGTTCTTTGTCCTGCATCGTTTTGCCCTGGTGTAACGAAATAGGGATTATTTCGATTATAGGCATTATAGGTCCCTATATTCCAGACGCCATGCCACCTCCTGTTGGCATTCTTTTTACTTTGAATTTCTACATTCAAATCCATTCGATGATAGGGTGCCATACGGAAACTATTCTTTTCACCAACACTTTCTATTTCCCAATTATAATAATGATTATAACGATATAGAGGAATCGTTAAGGCATTTCCTGTCCCATACACCCATGCTCCTGTGATGGAGATTCTCTTGCTGATTTCATGTGATAATACTAGAGAAATATCATGTCGACGATCATACTTAAAAGGAAATCGTTTGCCACCATTAATCTCTTCAAACTGCCGCCAATTCCAACTTATGGTATAGCCTAGCCAGCCAGTTGTTTTACCTTTTTTCTTCTGAAGAAATAATTCCACTCCATATGATTTTCCGTCTCCCTGCGTTACTTTATCTTGCCAATCTTGATCTATCCCTAAAAAGCTAGCGCCTGCTTTATAAGAGATCACATTCTTCATCTCCTTGTAATAGCCTTCCAAACTAAATTCATATTGCTTCCATAAAGTAGTTGCAAGGCCTCCAGCTACTTGCCAAGAATCTTGTGGCTTAATACGTGCCGTACTTGGCACCCATAAATCAGTTGGTAGGCTTAAAGACTCATTCGTTAATAAATTAATGAATTGCGACATCTTCGTATAAGAAGCTTTTAAGGCAATATCATTGCTCATTAAATACCGTAAACCCAATCGAGGTTGGAACGAATAGTATTGTTTATTTTCTACATCGAAGGCAGTCGCATGTAAACCAATATTCGCTTTGAGTGCGCCGAACTGAATATCATCTTCTACATATACTTTATACTCCCAAGATTTAGACGTTGTGGAACCTAATGTAGTATCTAAGGAAATTTCATCTGTGATATCCAATTGAAACTGAAAGGCACCAGGGTCATAAGTATGGTGCGTAGCCTCCCCACCAAAACGGATATAATGATTGGGATTAGGTATAAAATCGAGATCTACTTTTCCAGCCCAATCATAAATTCCAGAAAAATAACGTGCAGCAAACTTTTCTCTTTCTCCTTCAAAAGTTTCTTCAATAGCAGAACCAAAATCAAAATTAAATTTACTATAGGTCAAAGTGGTATTGGCAAATAAACGGTTAGAGATTTGGTAATTCCACCGAAGAGCGGAGATCACATTTCCCCAGTCTGTATTACCATCTAGTTCAGCATAATTGCCAGATTCATAATTTTCTCTAGTTTGAATACCAAATTTATCTTCTCCAGAATACATACTCAAATATAGGCGATGCTTGTCATTAAATTTATGATTAAATTTTGCATTTAAATCATAAAAATAGAGGGTAGGTGTTACTTGATTGCCATCCCCTTCGGCTTGCTTTTTTACAATGGGTTTGATTAAAAAATCCACATAGGTTCGACGTCCAGAAATAATAAAAGAAGATTTTCCTTTTTGGATAGGTCCTTCTAAAGTGAGTTTAGAAGAAATAAAACCAACAGATCCTTCTCCCTGAAACTTTTCACTATTCCCTTCTTTCATATTAATTTCTAGAACAGAAGATAGGCGGCCTCCATATCTTGCTGGAACGCCACCTTTAGTCAAGGTAACATTTTTAATAGCGTCAGCATTAAACACAGAAAAGAAACCCAATAAATGAGAGACATTATAAACAGGTACGCCATCTAACAATATCAAATTTTGATCAGGACTGCCCCCTCTTACATATAAACCCGACTGCCCCTCTCCACCCGACTGCACGCCTGGTAGTAATTGTAAGGTTTTTAATACATCTACTTCCCCTAATAAGGCGGGTACTTTTTTTATTTGTTCTATCGGTATTTCTATCCGACTCATTTGACTGGACTCTTCTATTTTTTGTAGGCGTTGTTCTACTACTTCCACCGTCTGCAAACTTAAAGCAGGTGACAATTCAATGTTGAGCGTTTGATCCTTATTGAGTAATAAGGCAAAGGTCTGAGGTTCATATCCAATATAAGAGAAGGACAAAATAACGGAATCCGCAGGAAGGGTTAAACTAAAAAAGCCATACGTATTCGTAATGGCTCCTAAGGCACTTTTTTGATCTAATACATTGGCAGCGATCAGTTGCTCGCCCGTTTCCTTATCGCTTATATAACCACTAATAGTATATTTTTGGGCAATTCCTTGAACGATAAAAAAACAGCATAAAATAGTGTGTATGATTTTTTTAATAGGCATTATTTTGTTTTGGAGTTCAGGAGGGAATTGCTGGCGCAATTTGAATTAGGAACACGGAGTCACTGAGCACACTGAGTTAGTTAAATGTTTAAACTATCCTCTGTGTGCTCTGTGCCTCCGTGTTTTTATTCACTCCTAATTAGAACTTTCTACTTGGTAAAAAAGAATTATTAGTAGAATTAGTATTCAAAAGTACACCTTTAACACTCCCTCCCTCTTGCAATCCAAAGCCAAAACATTTGAAAATCGCCGCTTCTAAATCTTCTATCGAACTAATCGTAGCGACCGTCCCATCCTCATATTGAATATCGAAAGGAGCAAGCATAGCTATAATAGTAGCTTCATCAATATCCTCTAATTCATCAATATCTTTAAAGATAGTTTCTAAGGCATCCTCTAATTCATCTTCATCATTCACTTGAATAGTGGTACTATCAGATGGCGTTAAAGTGATAGGAAAAACTAATTCAAAACATATATCTTCATCGAAATCTCCATAACAGCTATCCTCTAAATCTTCCCCTTCCTCATCATTGTTTATTGTTTGCGTCGTACCATCTTCTAATACAACTTCAACTGGATAAACAGGCTCTGGCTCTTCTTCACTATCTGGATTTGCTTGATACCACTCGTCCAATCCTTTAAATAATTCTTCATCATTATTATAGGTCTGAACGGTACCATCTGGGTTGGTCACTTGTACAGGATAAACGATGCTGTAGCACTCTCCAAAGTCATCCCATTCGTCTTCCCATTCCTCCTCTTCCCACTCGTCTTCCCAATCACCATATTCCCCGCCATGTGCTTCATACCATTGCTCTAAAACTGCAAATAATTCCTCCTCATTATTAATGGTAATAGTTGATCCATCAGGCAAATCAAATTCGAATGGAAAACTGATATCGTCTAAATCATCACATTCAAAATCATCAAAGAAATAATCATCCAATTCTTCATCGGAACAAATATGGTAGTTCGTAATTCCTTCACAATCTGCAACACAGGCACTCTCATAGATTTCGCCATCGTCTGTACAAACAGGTTCAAATAATCGAGTCAATTCTGCTTCGGATAATGCATCAATGATAGCATCTACGGCAGCTTCGATCTCTTGATCTGTTGCCTCAAAATCAATCTCTTTAAATACATCATAGCATCCACAAGGATTGTCCTCTCCTGAAAAATTTTCTCCTTTATTGGGGCTTACTTTGGCAGCGGCAGCTAATGCTCGAAAGTTAACCGCTTCATTCGTATTGGCAGAATTAGTAGTAGGTTCAGTCGTAGCATTTTCTGTAGTCGGTGCGGTAGGGGTCAATTCTGTAATGGCTGCATCTTTTTTACAGGCCGTCAATAATAAACTGGTTACGAATAGACAAATAAACAATCTTTTTAGTACTGACATAGATTTGAATTAGTTTAATGATTAAATTTTTAGTCGGTGATTTCTTAGTCTTTTTCGACTTCTACATACTAGACTATTCAAATTTCTATATCCCCTACTCTATTTCTATTTTTCTAAAAAAAGAATGGTGCTTAAACAACTCCCATTAAAAATCAACTCGTCCGATGACTAGGTGCTATGCATTACAAAATTTTACATACTTAATTCGACAAAAAGACATACTTTGATATTTCCATAACTTAAGATTCTTCGAGAGGCGATGGTTTAAGTTTGCAACTTAAACCTCATATTAAGCCCTTTCTAAGGCTAAAGTCACCAACCAACTATCAGGAGTATTCAAGTAATATATACCGTATAAAGTTGTATCAATATTGAATATAAGCACTATCTTTTGTGAGTCTAACAAATGCTTTATTTTCAATATATTTAGATATTTTAGAAGGCTCGATATAGGGTTTAAGTTACAAACTTAAACCATCGATTGTGCATGGATTCTAAGTTAAGAAATTGATCTTAGTGCTGAGGTACTTTGTTAGAATTTAAGGATTGCTTTTACAAGAATACTGAAAAATACGAGGCGTATCTTTTTGTCAAATAACGTATGTACAACTTTACGGCGTATACCACTACATCATCGGATGTTTTGATTTTGATTATCTCACGACGAAATCATAGGACGATTAGTGTATAAAATAAAAATGCGGAAACGAAGAGTAATGTACTCTTCGCCTCCGCATCTTTATATAAAAGTGAATTACAGAAAAAATCATCTCCGACTCACCAACATTTTTTCATAAATCATGGCATTACCATCTCCAAGTGTATAGATATACATTCCTTCTCCTAATGATGTCGCATCATAAGACAGCGTATTATAGCCAACATTTAAATGAATATTCTCCACATATACTGATTTCCCCGTCATATCAAAAACTTTAAATTGAAAATCTCCATCTATCAAAGAAGTCATTTCAATCATCGTCGTTGTATGGACTGGATTTGGCATATTCGCTAATTCAATATTAGACTTCAAATAACTTGGTATACTAGTCGATACTGCTTCGCAGCCACCTGTATCATTCAATGGTAAAATGTATTCCCCTGCCGCCAGCAATCCTGGAAATTCTAAAGGAAAA
>CALJIY010000386.1 GCA_937973945.1 uncultured Saprospiraceae bacterium
CCAACAAAGACTAAGGTGGTTATAGCGAAGGGGATCACCTCTAACCATTCCGAACAGAGAAGTTAAGCCCTTCAGCGCCGATGGTACTGCCCTTGGGTGGGAGAGTAGGTCGCTGCCTTTTTTTTTCTTTCTTTTTCGTAAAAAAGGAAACCAACAAGCTCGTCAATTATTTGACGGGCTTTTTTTCGTTTAGAGCTGCCTTATCAGAACACTTCCATCATTATCGCCTTATATCTTTCCTTACTCTATCCTAGTTCTCTTATCCTGTAAAATACAATTTCTGTCCCTAGCTGCTTCTTACAGAAAGACGGATTAAATTACTCATTGTGCCTGTTACAAGGCATAATCTGCCATTAAGCTATAATTCAATACAAATTTTATTACCCATAATATTACCGAATTTCCTCTGTATTGAACCTAATCTCTACTTAGTAGTAGGAAAAATGCTTCAATCCTATAAATTATCGTATCATCGCAATTTACTAACAATAAATAGTTGTTTTAAAAGGAATGAATGCTTTTAAAACATATTATGGTATTTGTTAATGTCTTTTTTATTAAGAATCATTTAACAACATCTTATAATTTTCTTTACTTACTATTAAACTTGTTTTTTGTCTAAATAATACTTTAAACAAGTATTATTTAGAATTAAGCAAGCCTATTAAAACAAATAGAAACTGTAATCACTGTGGAGAACCAGAACAAACAATCTAAAGACGCATTATTTATTAAGGGGAATGATATATATAATCGTATAGAAACGGTGGATATAGAATGGGTAGAATCTGATGGAAATTACTCTATAATTAACACCAACGATAAAAAATTTGTTGTCAAAATATCTCTGACGAAGTTTAAACAAGAATTACCGGAAGAAGATTTTATACAAATTCACAAAAGATATATTGTAAATATTAAGAAGATTAATGGCATAGATCCATTAAATAATGAAGTTATCTTAGATAATCAAACCATTCCAATTGGGCGAACTTACAAAAAGGAACTTTTAAGTAGACTTAAACTGCTACACTAGCCTACACACCAGATACATTTCAAAAAAGAAAGGATATCCCAAATTAATGAAATACCCTTTTATACCCTCTTGGTTATCTTTCATACTGTAAAATGATTTTCTACTTATACACTTTTTATAGAAAGTAAGCAGTATCATCAAATAACATTTCATAGTGTAATAACCTAGAAGAGAGAAAGTGTTACACAAAAATAGATAATTATATAGTAGCTTCACTTTCTAAGTAGATTAGAGGCGGAGTCAAGGACAGAAGAAGTGATTTTAGAGACATCAAAAGTAAATCTGACCAATACGCATCCTATTAATCAGCTTCCATTTAAGAGTAAAAACCTAGTATTTTTTGTTTTATCGTTGTTTAGGACTAACACATGGCCAATAATTCTTTAGCATTTGCAATGGCATGATCTGAAGGCGGGCTTTGGCTTAACATCGTTGCTATGGCCTTTATTCGTTCCTCACCGCTTAATTCTCTCACATTCGTATAAGTCCTGCTACCACTATTATTTTTATAAATAAAATAGTGTACATCAGCCTTTGATGCCACTTGTGGAGAGTGCGTGATTACGGTTACTTGGTGTTCATTAGATAGCTTTCTAAGAATATTTCCCATTTTCAATGCGACATCACCTGATACACCAGCGTCAATCTCGTCAAAAATTAAGGTAGGCAATGGAATAGAGCTAGCAACCAAAGATTTAATACATAAGGTAAGCCTAGATAATTCCCCGCCTGATGCTACATCTTTTATCGAGAGAAATTTACTTCCTTTATTAGGAGCAAATAAGAATTCAACAATATCTCCCCCACTTGATAGTAAGGTGGGACTATCAGATACTTCTACTTTTATCTTAGCATGTTCCATGGATAATTGTCCTAAGAGGTTGTGCACTTTCTTTTGGAACTTAGTAATCACCCCTTTTCTACGCTTCGAGAGCATAGCAGCGATAGCCTTTAGTTCTGTTTCCTCTTCGTCAATAAGCACTTCTAATTTTTCAATATCATTAGAAAGGTCTGCAAAGGAATTTAGTTGCGTTTGTAGTGCTTCTTGGATGGTTAATAAACCCCGAATATCTGTAACCTGATGTTTTTGTTGTAGCTTATATATCAGATCTAGGCGCTCTTGCATTTCTGCAATTCTTTCTGGATTATATTCTGTAGATTCTGCCACATCTTCAAATTCTTTAGCGATCTCTTCTAACTCAATAGTCAACCCTTCGAATTTTGTGAGAATTTTTTCTAAATCTGGATGAAATTGTCTTATTTGATTTAAGGAAATATTGATAGTATTCAATTGACTGATAATAGATTGCTCATGCTCACTCAAAGCCATAAAGGCATTGGACATTTTCTTTTTTATCGTCTCTGCATTATTTAGTTTTGATAAACCATTCTCTAGCGCTTCTTGCTCCGTTTCTAATAAGGCAGCCTTATCTAATTCATCTAATTGGAAAGCTATAAAATCAGATTCTTTTTCCGCATTTTGATTTTGGGTAATGAGTTTTGCTAATTTTGATTGATTCGCTTTATACTGTTTATATAACTTTTGATAGGCAGCCAAGGTTAGCGTATTGCCAGCTAAGGCATCTACCATGCGTAGTTGAAAGGATACATCATGTATATCCATTGTATCAAATTGCTGGTGGAGATCTACTAAACTACCACTTAGCACTTGTAATAGCTTCAAGGTGACTGGTGTATCATTAATGAAGGCTCTCGACTTCCCCGATGGCGTAATCTCTCGTCTTATTAAGGTTTCTTCTTCATAATCAATATCATTGTCATCAAAGAACGAACGAATATCATAACTTGAAATATCAAAACTAGCCTCGATGATACACTTTTTATCTTCATTAAATAGGGATTTAGTATCTGCACGTTTACCCATTATTAAGCCTAAGGCACCCAAAACAATGGATTTACCAGCACCTGTCTCACCCGTTAATATAGTTAATCCCTCAGAGAATTGGACCGCCAATTCCTCAATTATAGCGTAGTTCTTTATATGTAGTGTTTTGATCATATTTTCCTTAAGACTTCTATAATTAGACACTTAGTATTGACAAAATAATCTCGTCCAGTTGACCAATTTATTCTTTCGTCGCTACTTCAAAAATTCAAATTTAGGTTTAAATTCAAACAAAACGTTTAAATTTCTATTTTTTTAACAAAAAAAAACACCAAAAATTACTTATAAGCTATATTTACGGAACTGTTTCCAATGAATCACTAGGCTTTTTTATAGTTAAAAAACTGATAGTCAAGTAATTAAGTTTTAATTTGTAATTGTTTTAAAATATATAGATTTTTATAATAAAAACAAGTTATTAATAGTAGTAAATAAACGCTTTGCAAGCTACAATCGTAGTTTATAATGCTTATTACCATAATAGTCGCCAGAATTTATTAGTATATTCAAACATAAGAATAGAACCTTTTGGCGAACAATTTGTATTGCATTATCAGACAACTTAAGTAGTAGATCAATCATTACAGTTAATCTGTACATTTTAATCAAGTTCGAAGGAAGTATTTATTCAAGCATGAAATTAAAACAAATAATAGGAGTCGTTCTAATGTGTTTTATGTCAGTCTCTTTATGGAATAAATTACAAGAAAGTGTAGCAAATGTAGACCAACCTATAGCCACTAGTCTGGTAATTATTTTACTAATTTTGATATTGGTGGTATTAGTAGTTCGGGTCTTGCGGTATGAATGAAAATCATTTAGGTGGATAGGAATTTCGACTTGTACATGAGTATTTCTATAAATTGATGTATCTTCACTGTACGAAATACTAGTATACCAAAATATAATTCCCAATTATGCTTACCAAATATGGTAGTTTCCTACTTTTATGGGTGAAACTACTCTTCTTAATAAGTTGTAATACTACCCCAAAAAATGATTCCTTACCGATAGAACACTTACAGGCCTTTCCCATTGCTAAAAAGAATGCTACGCTAAATAAAACTGGAATTAATAAGAATGCCCCTCTTTTGGATAGCCTATATACTTTACAGTCTATTCGAACAATACCATTTCCAACAGATAATATTCCATTATCGCTAGCCTTACAAAATCAGCTTAAATTATTGAAACTTAGAAAGCAATCTAAGGAACAACAAATAGGTAATCTGACCGTCCATTTAAATCAATTAAAAACACTCAACAGACAATTAGTTTATTGGCAAAATGAACATACAGCAACCATTAATGAATCTTTTGATGCCTATAAAATAAAAGGGAAGGACAAACGAGGCAATGTTTATTTTACGGGCTATTATACCCCAGTAATACAGGTAGACAGTGTCATTAGCGCAGAATATCCTTATCCAATTTTTAATAAACCGACCAAAGAAAATTGGAATAAAGCACTTCCTTCCAGAAAACAAATAGATGGGGATGATGTGCTTAAAGGTCTAGGTTTAGAATTGGCATACGCCAGAAGTTTGGCAGATGTTTATTATATGCAATTACAGGGCTCTGGAATTATAGAATATCCAGATGGACATCAAGAATATTTGTCATTTACAGGTACGAATAAACACAAATACAGAAGCATCGAAACTAAAATTATTAAGTCAAAAGATATAAAAATATCTGACATTTCTATGCTTGGTATGAAGCGTTTTTTTAGTAATCATCCAGAGTTAGAAAAAGAAATTTTATTTACCAATCCTTCTTATGTCTTTTTTGATCGAAAAAGGGACATTCCTCATGGGGCTGGTCATGTGCCACTTACAGCAGACTATTCTATTGCGGTAGATCCTAAATATATTCCTTTGGGAAGTACTTTATTAGCAGCTATTCCGCAGGTAGATGCAAAAGGGGATTTTTCCCATCATGAATTTAGAATCGTCGTTGCCCAGGATATCGGCGGAGCTATTAGAGGTAGTGGGCATGTCGATGTCTATTGTGGAGTAGGGGCGGAGGCCCAGAAAAAGGCCATGGCCTTTCATCATTATGGTAGCTTATGGTTGCTCTTGCCTAAACAAGCGGAACAACATAAAAAGGAAATTTCTTCGTTAAATTGATGAAGTTGTTTAAGATGATAAAATCCGTTGTTAACCATAATGCGTTGTAAAGTATTTTAAACCACGGATTAAGCTTAACAACGGATAGGTGAAATACTATATGCTTATCATTTTTTGATTTTTCATTTGCCCTAACTATTTTTATCAAAATCTATAAATATTGAGAATCTTTCTCTTAAGCCTTATAAGTATCTTCTTAACGATTGTCGCATCTGCTCAAACCATAGAGCGTTGTTATGAACTATCTGCCCCTTTCTATAATCCACAGTTATCGGAGGAGTTAGAGCAGTATACGGCCGAGTGGGTAAAGAATAAACCACTGACTAGTCGTTCCAAAATAACCATACCTGTAGTCGTACATATCGTTTGGAATAAAGAGGAGGATAATATTTCAGACGAGCAAGTTCATTCGCAAATAGCCGCGCTCAATAGAGATTTTCAATTGGAAAATGATAACCTCGATATCATATCTAGTTCTTTTGAAAATATTATTGGAAATGTAGGATTTGAATTTTGTTTAGCAAGCTCTGATCCAGAAGGAAATCCAACGAATGGAATTACAAGAACGGAAACCAGATTTACGAATATTGGTACTAGAGGAAACTCGATTATTTATTATTCAGAGGAGGGGGGGAAAGATGCTTGGGATACAGACAAATACCTGAATATATGGGTGGCAGAGATACCAGATATCTTAGGGTATGCATCTAGACCAGGAGCAAATAGCAAACCAGAAGATGGGGTTGTCATTAATACTCAAGCTTTTGGGACAGTTGGAACAGTGCAAGCTCCTTATAATTTAGGCAGAACTACCACCCATGAAATAGGGCATTATTTTAATTTATTGCATCTGGAAGGAGATAACCCTTCTTGCGAGGAAGATGATTTGGTCTTAGATACTCCATTACAAATGACTCGTTATTTTGGATGTCCAGATATCAATACCTTTAGCTGTGGATCACAAGATTTAGTTTCCAATTTTATGAATTATGTGGATGACGCCTGTATGGCATTATTCACAAAAGGACAAGCAGACCGCATGCATGCGGCTTTGAATGGAGCAAGGTCAGGTTTACTAGACAACACTGCTTGCTTGCCAACTAGTATCCCATTAAATATAATGTCAAATTTAACGATCTACCCTAATCCAACAAGAGATTATATTTATTTGAAAAGTACTTTAGAGCAGGTACAAGAAACTAATTATCAGATTTTTGATACTAATGGTCGATTAATGAAAGAAGGGATATTCCGAAACGATAATAGTTTAAACAGAATATCCCTTCCTTATCCAAGTGGTGTATATTTTATAAAATGTACTATAGAACAAGAGGAAATAATTAAAGCGCTTTTGCTATTCTAAAACGGTTCTTTTTCACGCCTTTCATCTTATTAGGGATAGTCGTTTTTTTGCAAAAATAAAGATGCGCTGGAGGCAAATTGTCTAACACAGTTGTAGTGGTACATTCATCAAATATGGCCTTAAATTTCTTTAAATGTAATTTAGAGTATTGTGCTTTACAAAAAAAGCGTTCTGGATTCAAAGCAGCATAGCTTTTACTAACTATATCTACGGTTATTTCTTTAGGGATTAAAGTAAAAGGAATGGTAGAAATAAAACAATCGACTTTCTCCTCTACGTATTTCCCAAAATTTTGCGCGCCATCATTAATAACGACCAATCTAGGATCTTGAATGGTATTTTTTACAGAGGCG
>CALJIY010000387.1 GCA_937973945.1 uncultured Saprospiraceae bacterium
TACAGTTTATGGAAGCATTTAAGTCATTTCTTGGAAATTCCCCTACTTGGTATAAATATGCAATTATAGGATTTTTAATTCTCAATCCAATTTTATTATTTACTGTTGGTGCTACAGCGACAGGCTGGATCATTATTGGGGAATTTATTCTGACCTTAGCAATGGCATTGAAATGCTATCCTTTGCAAGCTGGTGGATTAATTGCCTTACAAGTAGTATTCTTAGGGCTAACTAGCCCACATACGGTCTATCATGAAATTGAAGCCAATTTAGAAGTGATCTTGCTCTTAGTGTTCATGGTAGCTGGCATCTATTTTATGAAGCCCTTATTGATGTATATTTTCGGAAAAATATTCATCAAAGTAAAATCAAAACTTGTCTTATCCTTCTTGTTTTGTTTCTTATCTGCTATTTTGAGTGCCTTCCTAGATGCCCTTACGGTAACAGCCGTATTAATTAGTGTGTTCTTAGGCTTTTATCAGGTATACCACAAAGTACATTCCAGTGGGACAGCCGACTATGATAAAGACGGTATTAGTGATCGGAAAGAGTTAGGAGGAGATACTTTAGAGGAGTTCAGATCTTTCCTAAGAAGTTTAGTAATGCATGGGGCTGTTGGTACTGCCTTAGGAGGCGTATGTACGATTGTAGGTGAGCCTCAAAATCTACTAATTGGAGAGAAGTTGGGCTGGAACTTTATGGAGTTCTTTTATGCCATGGCACCTATCACGATGCCCGTATTAGCTTCAGGCCTAATCACTTGTATTGTTTTAGAGTTAACTGGATGGTTTGGGTTTGGAACTAAATTACCAGAGAATGTTCGAGGGATTATACAAGGATTTGTAGAAGAAGAAGATAGCAAAAGAACAGGGAAGCAGAAATATGCGCTGGTTGTTCAAGCTATCTCTGCAATCTTTTTAATTATAGCATTGGCATTTCACTTGGCTCCCGTAGGTTTGATTGGTTTGGCTATTATCGTTCTCCAGACTGCATTTACGGGTATTACCGATGAACATAGTATTGGACATGCTTTTGAGGAAGCTTTGCCATTCACCGCTTTATTAGCCGTATTTTTTGTGATTGTGGCGATGATCCATGATTTACATCTATTTACGCCCATTATTGATGCTGTTCTTGCAATGGATAAATCCTCACAGCCAGCCATGTTTTATGTCGCTAATGGTTTCTTGTCGATGATCAGTGATAACGTTTTCGTGGCTACCGTCTATATAAATGAGGTAAAAGCAGCATTCGATGCTGGAAATATAACTAGAGAAGAATTAGAAACATTTGCTATAGCGATCAACACAGGTACAAATTTACCTAGTGTAGCTACGCCTAATGGCCAAGCGGCCTTCCTTTTCTTATTAACGTCTGCTTTGGCACCTGCTATTCGATTATCTTATTTAAAGATGATCTGGATGGCATTGCCTTATACAATCGTCTTAGGAGGCGTTGGCTTGGCTTGTGTGTTGCTATATTTGTAGGGAGGCACTAGACTTGAACACGGAGTTCAAATATATATAACCTTATTTTTTAGCTAAAAAAGCCTCGTTCTGTAGAACGAGGCTTTTTTTATTTATAAAAGTGGTTAACATTTTTGTATCACGAATAGTAAGTAGGTTGATAAATAGGCCTATAAACAGCGATATTCCCCCATTTTAGTACATTCCTTCACAACAGGGCAAAAAAAAAGCCCATGACTGCTCATGGGCTGGAAAAAACGAATCTTACAATTCTTTAACCAAAACTTACACATTAAATAAAATTGCAATGATTGTGCCAAAAACTTTATAATTAATCTTTATATGTATTTTTTATGATGATTTTTTCTAAAATGTAAAATATTAGCATTTAGTTGTTTGAGCATATTATTATGGACCAATCAATTGTATAATAGAAGACAAACAATAAGACTCATAGGTAGCTTATTTTATTAAAAACAGCACACATTACGTTTATGTATAGGTATAAGCCATTTTAATCATTCGCTAATTCTATACATTATTAAGCCCTTATGGCTTCCTGATGAATATAAAGGGTGAAGTTATTTGTGCCTAGATAGCTTTATTAACGTCAAAACTAGTAGAAAAATATTTTTTAAATAGGGGTAGTTCTCCTATATTACCATCTATTATATGGAGGTTATTTGAGAACTATTAAGTTGACTTTTAAATAACATCCAACGGAATGAAGTAATAACAAATCATTCCTTGGTCATTTGCTGTTATGAGCACCGAAAAAAATTTAGATAAGATAGCCAAATATCTTTCGGATAATATGCATCCGGAAGAAAGGGAATCCCTATTTGAATGGATAGAGAAAAGCGATGATAACAAACAAGAGTTTGAGGAATCATTAGCTACTTGGAATGCTATGGATGGCATGAAAGATACTTTTGTTGTGGATAGTGATGCTGCTTGGGGAAAAATGGAACATCGCTTGGAACAGACTCGGCAACTGGAAGAAGTAACGAATACTTTAGAAGTAGTCTCTATACTTAAACCGATATTAAAAGTGGCTGCTGCTGCTATCTTGCTCCTTATGGCTGGATTGTGGTACAACCGAGATTATAGCCCTGCTGAAATGGCCACCATTAGTACCCAAGCCACGGAAAAAACGACTATCGACCTTCCTGATGGTAGTCGGGTCTGGCTAAATGAACAGAGTATACTTCAATATGCCACGAAATTTGATAAAAGAGTCATCCACTTGGAAGGAGAGGCATTTTTTGAAGTTGCAAAAAAAGATGGTCAAACTTTTGAAATAATCGCAGGAGATTCCAAAACAACTGTATTAGGGACTTCCTTCAACGTAAGGGCCTATCCAGAAGAAGAATTTGTAGAGGTGGCAGTAGAAACGGGAAAAGTCCAATTCACTTCTTTAAAGAAAAAAGAAGAAGAAGTATTTTTGGAAAAGTCTGAATATGCTATTCTGACTAAAGTAACCAAAAAAGTAGCCAAGCAACAAGGAACACAGCCTAATGCCAAAGCTTGGAAAAACGAGGCACTTTACCTAGGCGAAGCGAAAATGGAACAAGCCGTGGAAGCCTTAGAACGTTATTTTGCGGTAGACATCATAGTAAAAAATGAGGCAATCCTTAATTGTTCCTGGGGAAATACCATTAATGAGTTGAGTGAGCCTGATCTAAAAGAATTAATTGATCAAATTAATTTCGGAAATCCTTATAAGATTAAACAGATTTCAGCAAAACAATATATACTATCGGGAGATGGGTGTCCTAATTAAAACAATGGATAACAAAAGTCTGAAATAGCTGGCATCCTATCCAATTACGTAGTGGGACAAAATAAATTGATCAATTTCTTCGTGTCCTTTACTAAATCAAAGATGCTAAAAGTTTTCATACCCTTCATTTTCCTATTCATCCCTTTTCTAGGAAAGACTCAATCTGTTGATTTAGACCAATTTGTCAGCTTTAAATTTAAAGCGGAACGGCTAGAAAACGTCTTATCTAAAATTAGCCAACAATACGCTATTCCATTCGCTTATAGCAAAAATTTCATTCCAATAGATCAGCGAATGAATATTACGATTGACAATCAGCCCCTACAAATAGCCTTGGATTCCTTATTTGCCCCTACAAAAGTGGTCTATGCAGTTATTGGTCAGAGTATTGTCCTTAGAATAAGCCGCTCCAAACAGATAACTACCTATTCCAAAAGTTTGGAAGAACCAGCCCCCTTGCCAATCCCTAAAATAGAGCAACGAAACTATACAATCACACCATTTCTTAAAAAGAATAGTTATAGCCTATTAAAAAAATATCGAACAATTGATCCTGCTGTTTTAGATAAACTTAAAAGTTTACCTAATCAAGAATTAGATATATCTACCCAATATACGGCCTCCCCTTATCGGGAATTATTTCAGGTCACCTTTATACCTACGATTAGAAGCAATCTCTATGCAGATTCTGTAACCAATACTTTCTCCTTAAATGTCTTTTGGGGGGTAAACGGAGGGGTGGAAGGAATAGAAGTAGGTGGATTTGGGAATACCCTCAGGAAGGATATGAAAGGGCTTCAAATCGCAGGATTATGGAATCGAGTCGGAGGGGATATGAGTGGTACACAGTTCGGCTCTGTTTTTAATTATAATGCAGGTTATACTAGGGGACAACAATTCACACTAGGTGCTAATATTACGCAAGAAACAAATGCGATTCAGCTAGCAGGTTTAATGAATATTGCATTACAAAGTTTTTCAGGATTACAACTAGCACTATTAGGGAACTATGTCCGAACTCGATCCAATGGTTTACAAATGGCCATTCTATTTAATCGAGCGGATGGCCCTGCCTACAAGCAATATGCTTTATTCAATAAAGCAACCGAAATACAAAAGACACAAGTCGGCTTGCTAAATATAGCCTCTTATGTAAAAGGACAACAAATTGGTTTGATTAACTATGCTATTCAAACTAAGCGAACGCCCATTGGTCTATTCAGCTTCGTTAAGGAAGGATTTAATCGAATTGAAGTAGGCGGTGGAGAATCTTTGTTTGCTAACTTTGGATTTAAATTAGGCGTTAGGAAATTCTATAATATTCTCCAATTTGGCTATCGTTTTACCAACGATAATTGGAGCTTGGGATATGGACTTGGTACTGGCATAACGATAGCTAATAGACAGCACTTGCATATAGAATGGGTATTATCTCATGTCAATGAAGGGAATTGGTGGACGAAGGACATGAATTGGCTGAATCAAGTGCGACTTAGTTATGATTGGAAGCTTGGCAAAGAAAAGACAAGTATATTTATTGGGCCAACGTTTAATTGGCTCATTTCAAAGATTAGAGCAACTGAAACCAACCTTCTGACTGGTTCAACCTTACCTTCCTATACCTTAGTTGATACTAATAGAGAAGACGCCAATTGGAAGATTTGGTTTGGAGCGATGGCTGGATTCCGATTCTGAAAGTATTAACTATACTGCGAACGGGTAAAAAAGTGATTTTTAAAATGTTTTTTTGATGGTTGAATTGTTTGATTGTCAACGTGATACAAACCATCTGGCAATCAAACCATCTAACAATTTCACACTGTGTGAGGTATATAACGCCACTTCTGAGTTGTACCAAGATATTATGATGATACAACTCAGAAGTTGCAGTATGTTATTTTTTAAGTGTTTCTGAAAATTCCGCTACGGCCTTAATTTTAGCATCTGACAATAAACCTTTGAATGGAGTCATTGTATTTCTACCATTTGTTATAACAGCTATTTTTTCATCTAATGTTAGTTTAGATGTAGTCAAGTCAAAGGCTCCACTTGCCCCCATATCTCCATTTACACCATGACAAGTAACACAATATTGTCTATAGATCTTCTTACCATCTACTTTTTTGGCTACCTTCTTTTTAATATCTTTTTTGTCTCCTTTTCCTCCATCTCCAGGGTCACCGCCACAAGCTGTCAAAAATAGTCCTACAAGCGCATAGATAAAAAATTGTTTCATGCTTTTATTATTATATGTGAATATATATCTAATCTCTCTTCTGTAGAGATGTTGCGAATTTACAATAAACTTATTTTAAAGGAATAGAAAAGGTAGGAAAAATTAAATATTGGATAGGCTAGCTACATTCAGTAAGAGATTATAGTTCCTTCTCATGGGCCGACTGTTGCTCTGTTTGTAAGTCCGTATATTCATTTGTAGCGTCAACCACATCCCATTGAAGACCTATTTCTTCATTCCGGATTCGAATAAGCCGAAAGCTATAATCATAGAATCCAGGTAAAAAAATATGTTTTGTTTCGACTTTTGGAAACTGGATAATCCGACCAGTTTCCAATGTTTGGATCAAGTCAACAAAGACACTTTCCAAAAACGGAAAGAATTCTTTTAAATCTTTGTTAAGAAATTTTTCTGTTGGAAAAAGAGAATCACAACTAGTTAAAAGATAACCTCTTTGATCTAGTGTTATAGTTTGCCTGACTTTAGACATTTATTGGCTTGTTGGAAGTTAGGAATTATAATTTATAAAACATTTAAACACTATTCGATGAAACCTCTTCCTATTGTTTCAAAAAGATTTTCAACATTTTCCCCAGTCTTAGCACTAGTGTATAAATCAATTGGATAACCTAAATCCTCCCCAATTGTTTTAATTTTTTCTTGGTCTAACAAATCTTTTTTATTACCAACAATCAAAATAGTAATATTTGGTAACATTTTATTTAAATAGTCAATATCTAACTTAATATTCTTATACGTAGAAGGCCTAGTTAAATCAAATACATATATGATAGCACTAGCACCTAAAAAATAAGAATTAGGCACTTTATTTTGAGTCACCTCTCCAGCGATATCCCACAATAAAATAGAAATTTCTTGTCCATCAATCTCTAATGACTTTTTATCCACTTTCACTCCTATAGTGGTAATATATCTATCACTAAAAGTATTATTAATAAATCTACTAAATAAGGAGGTCTTTCCTACTCCAAAACTCCCTGTTAAAATAACTTTTCTACTAAGCATAAAGTTGATTAAGATTTGTAGCCGCACAAGTATTTGTGAAAGAAAATGAAATCATTTTTTGTACTTTCATTGTGCATGTTGTATTTGTTCGAATATAATATTACCAAGCGTGTGTGTGAACTATGATAAAAATTCTTTTTTCAATTCTTTGGATATCTCCTCTATCTTTGCAGCATCTGGTTGCGAGCTAATATGCTTTAAATTGGTATCCGCAAAATGGAGTAATCTATTTCCTAATTGATCTTTTTGATTAGAAGAAAGTATACCACTTACAGCCATTGCTATGTAATAAGAATGAAAATTTTGAAGAATGATCTTATAGGTACCATACTGTATAGATTCCAAGTCCTCCTCTTCTCTTTTAAAAGCATCTTCTACGAATGCTTTTATCGCTGTAAGCATCCCCGCAATTACATCTTGGTCTAAGGTTGTTTCTCTAGAGGCACTGCCTATAAGTAGACCAGAATTTTTTTGTATTAAGTAGACTTCCTCTATTTGAAAGTCCACTAGGGACGTTAATATTTCCTCACTGGGTTTTACACCAAAAATAGAAGATCTTACATTTCTAAAAAAATCTTTAATCGTAAAGGCCTTCTTAAATTTGTCGTCTATAGAATCTTTGAGTGTCTCTATTTGAAGATTAATATATTTCTTTATCATCTTGCCAACGCTAGGGAATATAGCATTAACAATATCATCCTGAGATTTTTTTAGTTTTTCTTCAATTAATTTATTGATTAGTACTTCATACTCATCAGGTAAATTAGTTTTTAATACATCTAGCTGTTCTTGAATCACATCAACGCGCGCTCGTTCTTCCTTTAGAAGAATTTCTTTAAGCTTGCTTAATAGTATCTCGTCTCCATTTTTCTCTGAATGAGGTGTCATGAACTACTATTTTTTTGATAAACGGTCACTCATTTCTGCTAATAACTGAGCTAAATTCTGCCGCTCTTGATTCGTACTTTCAAGATTGTTTGCCTTCACCTCATGGATATTTTGAAGTAGTAGGCCTTCTAAATGGTCTAATTTTGCCGTAAATGTTTTTTGCATTTCTTCATTATGCGCTACCTGTCGTTGCTCTAATTCCTTCAATTTAGAATTCAAAGAGGCCTCAACGCGCTCTATGTATTCTTTTAATTCCTTGAAACGACTATCATAATCGTCCATCTGCTGACCCATCAAAATATTCCGAATAGTCGAAATTTCTCCAAAATTAACACCGTTGGTTTCTTTTTTTGACATGATCTCTAAAATTCTAATTTTTTATAAGTGTGTAATTAAGTTTATTTGATTGGAAAGTCCAAAAGATTAGCTATAAACACTTTATATTACAGGAATATACTTTTTTCTTCTAGCTAATTATTATTATTCAGCACTAAAGATTGCTTTTACAACAAATATAACACTAAATTTTTTATATACTGGTTATCAACTAATTAGAAGTATAAAATTAGCTACACCTACCCTATTAAGCATTTTAAAGAGCAGAGATTAGAGAGTAGAGATTAGAGACGGATTTCGTTTAAAAAATGACGAAATTTCATAGTTTTTTAAACGGAATCTGTCTCTGCTCTCGCTTCTCTACTCTCTATTCTAGAAATGTCCAGTAGTCTAAGGTACACCTACCCTATTAAGTATTTTTAGAAAAGACCGTTAAGAATAGATGAATCAATAATGGACCTACTAATATATTCAACATTCAACTCTCCTCGCTTAGCTTTTATATGCCATCAAGTTTTTGACATTTGGCTAGGTCTAGAACATCGCATTACCACTCATGTAGAAGTATATCAACAATATGAAGGAATGAAATTGAATTATAGCGAAGAAAAAATTCTTAAAGGAGAACTATTCCTAGCTGCTTCTCGTCTATTAAAAGCGACCTCAATTGAAAATACTAACCTTACTATCTTAAAGCACAACAAAATCCCTGCCCTTTTTAAAACGGAGGTGCTAAATAGTGCCTTGCCATTTGATCTCTTTGCCACCATCTTTTTCCATTTAAGTCGATATGAAGAATATCTATCTTTTCAGGCAGATCAGCATGAGCGATTTACTTATAAAGAAAGTTGGGCATATCAAAATGATTGCCTTCAGGTTCCAATTGTTGATCAACTTATATTGGTACTGGAGCAATTGATAAGAGAAAAATACCCTCAGCTTGTCTTTACAAAGCGTACTTTCTGCTTCAAGCCAACCTACGATATTGATATGGCTTGGGCTTATAAGCATAAAGGTTTAGTTAGAACGCTTGGGGGATTACTAAAGGATACCTTCAAAGGTAACAGAGCAAAACTTCAGGAAAAATGGCAAGTGTTAGTCCATGATCAGATCGATCCCTTTGACACCTTCGATTTATTCTATGAATTAGACCAGCAATATAACATGGCTCCTATTTATTTCTTCTTACTAGGAGATCATGGCAAATATGACGAGAATATAGATGTACGTCAATATGCTTTCCGGCAACTTATACAGCACATAGCTACTAATTACCCTATTGGTATCCACCCCTCTTATCGCTCCAATTCCAATGTAAAAAGATTGAAAAAAGAAATTGGAAGATTAAAAAATATTACTAACCAACCAATTTCTAAAAGTAGACAGCATTTTCTAAAATTACATCTGCCTACTACCTATAGAAATCTATTGAAATATAACATAACAGAAGATTATTCTATGGGATATGCAGGACAAATTGGTTTTAGAGCAGGGACTAGTTTACCTTTCTATTGGTATGATTTACAGTTAGAAACAGGCACTGAATTATTGATTCACCCATTCCAAATAATGGATGTTACGCTTAAAGAATATCTAAGCCTAACACCCGAGCAAGCTAAAAATAGTATATCTGAAATGATCCAAACTATACGCAGCGTTAATGGTACATTCTGTAGTTTGTGGCACAATAGTTCTTTTTCTACCATAGGAGGTTGGGAGAATTGGAAGGAGGTTTATATTCACTTATTGGAAGAAGCAAGTAGGAGTCAAAAATAAAACAATAGTTTTATACAAGTCTGGTCGTAAACGATTTGTGAGTTTTGCTACTTGGTCTTGACACTTGAATTTGAACTTTCTTGATATAATAATAGAAGGCTTGACTGTAAAACAGTCAAGCCTTCTATTAAGTATTTAAAATTCCTCAATTACTAGAATGGAATATCTTCATCATTCATTCGTGACGGTAAGTTAATGATATTATCACCAAAAGTATCTTTACTCGTATTCGCACTATCCGTTGGCAAATCATTAAAACCGAAATCATCTAGATCAGAGAACTTAGCATATTGATCGGTAAATTTCAGTTTCACCGTTCCTAAGGCACCATTTCTATGTTTAGCAATGATGACCTCTGCGACTCCCTTTAAAGATTGACCTTCTTCATCTTCCAATATTTGATAATATTCTGGTCGGTAGATAAAAGTTACAATATCAGCATCCTGCTCAATGGCTCCTGATTCTCTTAAATCTGATAACTGCGGACGTTTTGTTCCACCTCTTGTTTCCACTGCCCGACTTAACTGAGATAAGGCAATTACAGGTATATTTAATTCTTTGGCTAGGCCTTTTAATCCTCTAGAAATAGCAGAAATTTCTTGTTCTCGATTACCCCCTTTATTCTCTCCTCCTCCCGTCATCAATTGTAAATAATCAATGATCACCATTTGGATATCATTCTGCATTTTCAATCGTCTACACTTCGCACGCAATTCAAATATATTAATACCAGGCGTATCATCTATGAAAATAGGTACTTCACTCATCTTCTCGATAACGGAATGTAACTGCTTCCATTCATAATCTTCTAGATTACCTCCTCTTAGTTTAGAACCGGAGATCTCTGCTTCTAAGGAAATTAAACGCTGGACTAATTGTACATTAGACATCTCCAAGGAGAAAAATGCAACCCCTTTGCCAAAATCCATTGCGGCATTTTTAGCCAAAGCTAGTGTTAGCGAGGTTTTACCCATACCCGGTCTGGCTGCCATAATAATCAAATCCGAAGACTGCCACCCAGAAGTAATTCTGTCTAAATCCGTAAAACCAGTAGGTACACCAGAAAGCCCTTCTTCTCTTTGAGAAAGTTCCTCTAGTTGTTTTAAGGCCTTACTCGCTAAGGTTCCCATACTTTCATAACTCCTACTTAGGTTTTGCTGAGTAATATTGAAAAGACCTTGTTCTGCATCATCCAACAACTGGAATACATCTGTCGTATCTTCATAGGCATCTCTTATCACGCCAGTCGATACTCTAATCAACTCTCGTTGGATATGCTTTTGAGAAATAATTCTAGCATGGTATTCTATATTTGCTGCAGAGGCAACACGGTTGGTCAAGTTGACTAAATTAAAGCCCCCGCCAGCTTTCTCCAAATCACCCGCCTTCTTCAATTCTTCTGTAACCGTTAGTAAATCTACTGGTTGGGAACGTTCAAATAAACGTAGTATAGCTTTATAGATCAGCTGATGCGCATCAGAATAAAAACTCTCCGCTCTTAATATATCAATTACTATAGCAATAGAATCCTTATCTAGCATCAGTGCACCCAATACTGCTTCCTCTAGGGGCATAGCTTGGGGCTGTACCTTTCCGAATACATAAGTTGAAAGATCGCCCTCGGTCTTGTTAGGTCTAAGCCGAGAAATTTGCTTGACATTTTTATCTGGTCCTGCCATAATATTTGTAAAAACGGGTCATTAAATATTCCTAACAAATCTACATTTTATTTAAGGAATACCCTAATCCATCAAATAAAGTATATTGTTAATATATGTTGATAACTTATGAGTTTAATGTTAATAACTTCTGTATTAGCCATACTTACTAACAATTCAACCCAATACTTTATGTAATTAAAAAATTATAAATTGTCAAAAATTTCTCAATTTCCTTCTCGAATTGGCTACGGAATTCCCCATTTGTCTCCATTTTATTTATGTTTTTTTATATGCGTACTCCTTAGTGCCTAATATATTAGTTAAATCATGTAATTGAAATGTTATTCACACTTAATAGCGTGGGAAACTATTTAAAAATAATTCTTGCTTAGAGTCTTATTTTTCGATAGAAAAACAAAACGTTTTATTTTAAAACAAAAATATTCTAATTTGATGTAAAAACCAACAATTTATTTATTTCTATCCATCATTTTTTCTTATTGATGCAATGATGAAAATTAAAATGTTCCTCTGTAAGGCTAAGGCCATTTGAAACTATAACAAGAAGTTGTAAAAAATTCTTTGATTGACGACAAGCGGCAAATCATGAATTATTAAAAATTTCAAGAAAAAAAACAGTTGATTTACATTCTTGAAATGAAGATTCAAGAATCTTTTTTCAATATGCATTTCTTGGAAAAATAATTTAGAAAAAATTCGATAACAATTCAATTCAAATATGTAAATATTCTTTTTTTATAAAAGATAGGTTTTTAGTAAATCTTTTTACATTTTTGTTGGAGAATTCATAGGCTGATTTCATAAAGAATGCAAAGATTCATTCGAACAACATACGACAGAAACTATACTTTTTTAATTTAAAAGATCAATCAAATCTGCTTTCAATTGCTTCATCTACTTCTTTTACAAAAACATAAAATTAGATAATCATGCGCATTCTTTTAGAGCTAATAATTAGTTATCTAGATGTATGCCCTATCAATTCTCCAAAAACTGTACTTTTGCACTGCTTTAATTAAATACGTCTATCTAATACTTGTCACCGACTGAAAAGGGAATGCAAGTTTTCTACAACTTGTTGTCACATTATTATTTTTTTAAACGTATATGCTGTACTAGGTTTATTAGATGTTATCACAATGAATTCTTGCTATTATTTCTACTCTAATAACATTTAATTTACTTAGGCACTTAACTAGAAATTAATTTATTACTAAACTTAAATTTAAATGGCTAATTCAAACCCAATTGACAAACGTCAATTAATCAAAAGTATCACTAAAAAGGCAGGGATCACAGAGGCCCAAGCAATGAAGGCCCTTAAGTGTTTCATTGATGCTAATACTGTTTTTGTAAAAGGTGGTGGCTTTAAAGAAGTAAAAACAGTTCGGGACAAAGTTGTCAAAGTAAAACAAGCTGGAAAAATCCAGAAAGTAGAGTTAGTAAGGGAAAAGGCGGTTGCAACAAAGGATGTTGTTGAGAAAATCAAGAAGGTCGAAGTAATCAGAGAAGTACCTGTTGAAGTAATCAAAGAGGTACCCGTTGAAGTAATCAAAGAAGTAATTGTTGTAAAGAAGGCACCTGCAGCAAAAGCTCCTAAGACAATTGAAGTAATTAAAGAAGTATTCGTTGAAGTCATTAGAGAAGTACCTGTTATTGAAAAGGTGGAGGTCATCAAAGAGGTAAAAGTACCAGTTGTAAAAGAGGTGATCAAAGAAGTAGAAGTAATTAAGGAAATCATCAAAGAGGTACCTGTTATAAAGGAAGTACCTGTTGAAGTGATTAAGGAGATAGAAATTATTAAGGAAGTACCTGTAGAGGTGATCAAAAAGGAGGAAGTAGTTAAGATTGTAGAAGTAATCAAAGAAGTACCTGTTACTGTAATCAAAGAAGTACCTAAGATCAAGAGAGTGGAAGTAAAGAAAATGGTACCTGTTACTACTGTCAAGAAAGTGCCTTACGAAATGGTAAAGTCTATCAGTGTCGTGAAGGAAGTATCGAAAGTCGTGGATAGAGTAAAAGAAGTAGCTAAGGTCAAGGAAGTTAAGACTAGCAAAGACAAGATTGTTAAGTTAATAAAAGAAGTTCCTACTATTAAGAAAGTAGAAGTGATTAAGGAAGTACCTGTTGAGGTGATCAAAGAAGTGGAAGTAATCAAGGAAGTACCTTTTGAAGTAGTAAGAAATGTACAAGTGATTAAGCCTGTTGAGGTGATCAAGCAAGTACCTGTTGAAGTAATCAAAAAGATTCAAACAGTTAAAGAGGTAAAAGTAATTAAAGAAGTTCCTGTAGAAAGAATTAAAGAAATCATTAAAGAAATACAGGTCATCAAAGAAGTACCTGTAGAAACGATAAAAGAGCTTCACGAAATTTACGAAATCACTAACAACGTAGAAGTAATTAAGGAGGTGATTAAAGAAGTAATCAAAGAAGTAGAAGTAATCAAAGAAATTCCTGTTGAAATCATCAAAGAAGTAGAAGTTGTTAAGTCTATTGACTTTGATATGCTACAAAAAATGATGTCTTCTGTTGATACCGTAGAAGTATCTAGAGAAGTGACAGGAACGAAGACTACTGTTGGTGACGAAAGAATTGTATCTTCTGGTGCTAGAACTAAGTCTAGTGCTTCTGGTAGAGTTTCTGGAGGTGCTGCTAAAAGTGGTTCTAAATCAAAGGCTGGTGGTTCTAAATCAAAAGCTAGTGGTTCTAAATCATCTGGTAAGGCTAAATCATCTGGTAAAGCTAAGTCGAAGACGACTAGAAAGGTAACGGCTAAGAAAGTAGCGTCTAAAGCTAAAAAAGATGATTTAACTAAGATTGAAGGTATCGGTCCAAAAATCGCAGGTTTATTAAATGCAGCTGGTATTCATACTTTTAGTGCATTGAGTAAAGCTAGTGTGGCTAAGCTAAAAGGAATTTTAGATAAAGCGGGTCCTAGATATCAAATGCATAATCCTGGTTCTTGGCCAAAGCAATCTGGTCTTGCAGCATCAGGCAAGTGGGCAGCTTTGAAGAAATTACAAGATGAGTTAGATGGTGGTAAGTAAATCACCTAATCTATTTTCTTGTAATATTATCTAACAAAAAAGAATCAACATAAATGTCTTTTGTAGCAAAAACGAGTTCAATCAATAAAGTCATTCCAGACAATAGTGATTCAGGACTAGTGGATTCAATTAAAGTCTTTAAAGGAGGCAAAGCTACTTCTGTTGAAGTGAGCGTTAATATTAAGCATCCTTATAGTGGAGACCTAGAAATTCACTTAACTGCACCATCTGGTAAGACAGTCGTGCTCCATGGAAGAACAGGTTCTAGTAAACCTAATATCGTAAAAGTTTTTGGAGCACAATCTACTGCTAAATTCATTGGCGAATCTGTTAAGGGAGACTGGAGTCTTACCGTAAAAGACTTTGCCCCTAGAGATGAAGGTATTTTACAGTCTTGGAGCCTTCAAATTGATAATGGTGAAACCAAGGACGCTTCTGAAATCTTCACGCCTGAAGGTAAAGGAAAAAAATTGGTGAGTAAACAAGTTTGTAATGTCGCAGGGAAAGTAAAAAATATTTCTGCTTCTGTTGACATCAAACATCCTAATGTTGGGAATCTTGAAGTAACGCTTGTTGGACCAGGTAAGTCTGTGAAATTACACAAAAGATCTAGGGTCAAGAAGAAGAATTTGAAGAAAACCTATAAAAAGGAACTAGCATCTTTAATAGGTACTAAAGCAAATGGTGTCTGGACACTTGAAGTGACAGATAGCTCTGCTAAAGATGTAGGCCAAGTTAAAAGCTGGAATATTGATTTAGTTGTCTAAATTGAAATTCGCCATTTAAAATTAAAAGCTCCTGTAAATTTGTTAATTTGCAGGAGCTTTTTCATTGACATAAATAGACAAGATTATGCAAAAAATTGACACTGTTTATATGAAAATTTTACCACAGATTCACCGATTATAAAGGATTTCTTTAGCCCAATCCGTGAATCCGTGGTAAAAATGTCAACTACTTTTATAGCTCAAATAATCTTGTCCATAAACAACAAAATATCTTAACATTATGAAATTACCTTATGGTGTCAATAATGGTAATTTTATCCATATTTCTGAAGTCCCTTCTGGTCGATCAACACTCCAATGTCCTTTTTGCAAACAATCTCTTTTAGCTAAAAAAGGTAAAATAAAGCGCCACCACTTCGCACATGATGGAAAGAGCTGTATGTCCAGCTTCGATAATAATTTTTTCAGTATTCTTGGCAAGCTACCCATACACCTACCTTTGTGCATGTATGCTAAACATAAGATAGCGTCCATCAACACACAGTTGCTAGAATTACAACAGCAACACCAACTTGCTATTCAAAAAGACCTAAAAGAACAACACTTAATCCCTGAGTTACTTTCTTTGTTAAGCCAATTGGAGCAAAAATATACCTCAGAAAAGCAATCCCAAAAAGCTAAACAAATAAAAAGCATCCAGGAACAAACCTATAGATATACGACTAAAAAGATTGCACCCTTTCCAGAATTTCATTTAATAAAAGATAAAGCCTTGTTTAAAGACGGTTTTACAGACGGAAAGAAGACGTGTCTTACGAAGGAAGTCCATCAAGATATCTTTGAATATTTCTACCCTATAGCTTTGGATCAACATATCCAATGTTTAAGATCTTTTCATCATCAACTCGCCACGGACATCGCGGAATTGAAATCCAAAGTAGCTTTATTTCAACAAGAACTGGATTACTTTAATTTATTTGATCTATACTTTATCGAAGTGACTACAGATACGGAGCAGTTTCATAAAATTGGTCTTACGTCTAGAGCTATTGACACTAGATTAAAGGAGATTAAAAGAGACCTGACACCTTACTACCCTACCCTTCAATTAAAAGTGCTTTTCCTCAAAAAAGGAGTCGCTTTTACAGAGACTTTTTTCAAACAAAAGTATTCGGCCTACCAACTGCCTATTGGCAAGCTAACAGAGTATTTTAAGTTTTCTAACCAACTACTCTTTTTAATCTTGAAAGATTTTAAGTGCCTTAGCTTGGAAGGTATTCCTGAAAGAGGGACAGAAAATTGGATCTATTGGGCTTATTTTAATAGCAATGGGAAACTATATGGTGGCCAACACTCCAGAAGCATTTATGTCAATAATGAAAAACATCTACTGTCTAAAAAGGAAGGACGCTTAGTGGAGCGATTGATTGGGATGGGTAAGTGATTTTTTTTAGAAGTCAGAGGTCAGATCGTCCTTCCAGGACTGTCAGAAGTCAGACGTAATACATTGACAACGTGACACTCTTAAGAATTGATAGCAATCTGACTTCTGACAGCGAAGCGATCTGACTTCTGACCTCTTAATTAGATAGTCATTATATCTTTTTCCTTAATCTCTATTAATTTATCCACTTCTTTCGTAAAAGAATTAGTCGCATTTTGGACGTCTTCTTCTTTTCCTTTGCCCGCATCTTCAGAAAAGCCATCTTTAACCGCTTTCTTAATAGCTCCCATCGCATCCTTTCTGGCATTACGAATACTAATTTTAGCATCTTCTCCCAATGCTTTCGCCTGCTTTACTAATTGAATTCTACGTTCCTCCGTTAGTGGCGGAATACTTAAGCGAATCATTTCCCCGTCATTCATGGGGGTGATTCCTAGATTCGCCTCAAATATCGCTTTTTCAATAGCTGAAAGCATAGGCTTTTCCCATGGTTGTATGACTAAAGTTCTTGCATCTGACTTAGAAACGTTGGCTATTTGTTTCATTGGCGTAGGCGTACCATAATAAGGCACCAAGATATCGTTGACCATATTTGGTCCTGCTTTGCCTGTTCTTAATTTTTGAAGCTCCTTATGTAAGCGTTCTATGGCTGATCCCATAGATTCTTGAGCAATTTCTATCGACATATTAATATCGTCGAGCATAATAATAGGTTTAAGAGAATAGGAAAAATATAACCTACCCATTCTGTAGCTTTAGTTTGCCCTTCTTCTGAGTTGCCAAAATACTCACTATGCTATGGCATAGCTCCGTTTTTGGCGCCTTGAATAAGAACAAACTAAAATTACATCTTTGGGTACCTTATTTATTTCCTACTCTCTAATTTAAAAATTATAAACTACTGCTTCATTCTGCACTTTTATATCGTTGGTTTTTTCCATCTTATCAATGATGGAATCTATTTGTTTCGTCACTTCTTGAGAGTTATACTGTAATAAAATATAACTCTTTAGAGATTCTAAAGCTTCTGGTCGATTGCCTGATAAGACCAAACGTTTGATCGTTTCTCTAGCCACCTTTTCAGGTATAGGGCTAATTTTTACATTTCCATTGGTAGATTGAATTTTTCCATTGGAAGGCTTGGCATTTACAATTGGGGTGGGTACTGGACTAATGGGCTCAATTGCCACAACAGTTGTTTTCTTCGGGCTAGGTTCTACTACTTTCTTAGGCGGAGGAGCTACCTCTTGAACTATTGGTTGCTCCGCTTTCTCTTTATCTATTGACCAATTAAATTCTTCTGAGTCACTGATTACTCGCTGTTCTTCCTTTTTATTGGTCACTCTAATACAACTTCTACCCTTTTCATTGATATATTGTATTAAGTGATCCATTGCTTTACTTTCTGAAATGATCGCAAATTCCACCTCTTTCTCTAACTGCTCATGCAATCTTCCCATGAAAAAACTGATATAATTAGCGACTGTTTCTGGCGTTTTGCCATTCGTAGCTACCCATTTTACACTTTCTCCTAAGTGCTGTAATTGCTGCACCAATTTAAAGGGAACTACTTTTGCTTCTTTATCCACAAATACATAGGCTCCATCGCAAACCTGCTCTAACTTGTTTAAGCTGATCTTTTGTAAGTCTTCTATATTAATGAATATTATTCTACTGTATTGATCCGATTCCATTCGATTGATGTATAATTGGCTTAGTAAGGACAAAAAATAAACAAATAATCAGCTTTTTTTTAAGGGAGGACTAAAGTAGTTTAAAAAAAGGTTTTTTACAATTTTTGATCTATGAAGTTGTTTAAAAATGTATTTCAGGTCTGCAAATCGTCAAAGTCTAGCATCCATTCAATCTATAATGCAATATCTTCTTCAACTATCTGCTCCTCTTCTTCAGGACTAAACAATACTAAGCCAAAAGAAAGTGGCCCTACCCTTCCTAAGAACATTAAAACAATGATAATAACCTTTCCTAAGTTTGTTAATTCTGATGTGATACCAGTTGTCAATCCTACCGTACCAAGAGCAGAAACTGCTTCAAATAATAAATCAAAAATATCTTCTTCTTCTAGTAGTAATAAAAGAAATGTACTAATACAGATGACGATGATGTAAAAGAAAAATTTACTTGTCGCCATTTTTAATCTATTCTCAGGAATCTTTCGATTCATATAGATTACTTCTGTATTCTTATTAAAAGTACTTTTGAGTTGAGCGTATAAAGCAGTAATCGTAGTAGACTTCATACCACCACCTGTACCAGATGGAGACGCTCCAATAAACATCAAAATCAACATAAAAAAAATGGGACCTGCTTCTATATGTGCAATTGGATAAGTATTAAAACCAACAGTCGTAAAAGAGGCCATACTCTGGAAAAAAGCTAGATATAAGCGTTCTTCAGGAGCGTATTTTGCAATATTGTTATCGCTTAGAAATAA
>CALJIY010000388.1 GCA_937973945.1 uncultured Saprospiraceae bacterium
CTATTCGTTTAAGAAAGATTTACTTGAAAGAGCATGATCGAAAGAGAGCTAAGAATAGTTCTTTAGTGACGGCTTAATCAGTCAATTTTTATTCTGTAAAAAAGGTGGTCCTGTTGATTCAGGATCACCTTTTTTAGTTGAGGAAATGCTCAACTATTCTTAGTATTTAAATAAACAGGCTTATATCTGTTGAAGAATTTCTTGACCAATATTTGATTTCAATTGCCCTTCCGAATTGATGACATTAATAAATTGGACCTGACAATATATACGGGATGTTTCATCTAAAAAAGGAGTCGCTATAGCTTGATGAAATTCAGATCTAGTACTCGGAAATAAGAGCACTCCTTTACTCGCTTTAAAGTATTGACAATAGATATACATCTGCTTCAAATCTTCCATAGAAGGAGTAGCAGATTTTAATATTTTCCACTTGGTATCTAAGACTATTTTCTCTCCATCCCGCTCTATAATAATATCTGGTCGAATAGAACGCCGTTGCCAAAAAGGAATACTTCGCTGGCGACTAATTTTGATTGGAATACCAGACGTCTTTTTTAATTGTTGAAAAATATATTCTTCAAATAAAATATTCATATCAAATAGAATGGCCAATAATTGGTGTTGTCCATATCGAATATCTGAACTAAAATTCATTAGGATCAATCGAGCTAATTCGATCATTCTATTGTAAGATTGATATCTTGGATTTTGTAATAATTGCTCAAAATCTCTTGGTGTCCATTGATAGGGTGGGGGACTAGGAAAACCAATTTGTATTTGTGTTAAGCGTAGTTGTAAGGGGGGCGCCAGGTATAGTTGTCTAAGTGCCTTTAGTGCCTCATGAATTACTTTCGTTAATAAATGATGTTCTTGCCATGTTTGGTAGCGTGTGTAAAACTGCTCTGGTTGATGGAGATTGTGTCGAAGGTGTTTTGGTAAGACTAGTTGACCTTTCAAAAATTTATTGTTCCCTTCATTTTGGGCATATTGTCTAGGAATACCTTTTTTTAATAAGTCTTGTACTTCGTTTAAGAATAGCCGGAAATAGGTGGTAAGTATAGCATTTGCGCGGAGCTGAACTTGTCCAAAACCTTGGGTGTCTAACTTAATAAATTGACAAGTATCCAGCATTTCTAACAAAACCTTTTGCCACTTTGTGGTGTCCCCCTCCAATAGTTGATCTATTTTAGGTAGAATTTCAATCGTACAAGTACCAATCTGGAGTACGCCGACATACTGCTTAAACTTGATACCTTTATATACCAACTGATAATATTTGCCTTGATGTTGCTCATGATAGATCGCCAGCTTTTGCCATAAGGATTTAGTGAAGGCGATGCCATGCACCAAATCTCCTATTCGAATCGTTTGATGTTCAAACACTTTTATTGTGACTGGTATAGTAGCATTTGACATGGCTTCAAAGAACGGGAATTTTTGTTACTTTTTTTGATTTTGTTAAGCAACTTGAGAAATTAAATGGAGGGCTACCGCTATGCTATTGATGAAAGTCTTAATTTTGGTATTGCTACGGTACACGTCTAGATTCTTTAACAAATACAGTATAAGATCGTCGAGGTTTGTAACTATACCCGTCAGGCTAAGAGACGGACTCTTGATGGCAGAAACTTAGAAAGTGGCTGTCATCTGGGTTCTTGGGAAAGATGACAGCCATTTTGAAAATTTCTGCCATCTACCTCCGCTCTATAATTAACTGGTAATCAATGAGCTTCTCTGATAGCCTCACGGCTATGGTTTATAACCTCGATGTAGTATGATAATCGTATAGCATCGAGGTTACAAACCTCGACAATCTACTCCAAATACAGTTTATTTAAAATAATTTTTGAAAAAGATAGATAAACTCTTACTAAGCAGCTTCTTACCACCTTTTGTGGTCACCTTTTTTATTGCCTTGTTTGTATTGATCATGCAGACACTCTGGATATATATTGACGATATTATAGGAAAAGGAGCTAGCTTAGGAATGATTCTAGAATTTATCTTTTACCGGTCTATCTCTCTCTTTCCCATGGCCTTACCTATTGCCATATTAATATCTTCTGTGATGGTGATGGGCAATTTGTCAGAACGATATGAATTAGCCAGTATGAAATCTGCTGGGGTGCCCTTGCTGCGAACGATCCGAGCATTGATACTAGCTAGTGTGGTCATTGCTTGTTGTTCTTGGGTGAGTTCTAATTACTTGATTCCTCGGGCCAATCTCAAGTTTAAGTCAAGGCTATATGATATGCGAAAGCAAAAGCCAACGCTCAATCTAGAAGAAGGGGTGTTCAATGACGATTTTGATGGATATCGAATTCGGATAGGGGAAAAAAATCCAGATAATAGAATTATTAAAGATGTTTTTATCGCCAACCATGCGACTGGGCAAAGAGATAATTTGAATGAAATCATTGCAGCAGATGGAGAGATGTATACTGCTGGAAATGAAAGGTATTTGATTATGGAGCTGAATAATGGGGAGCAGTTTCAAGAGGGGAATCGCTATGTAAGTGGCTCTAGAAATAA
>CALJIY010000389.1 GCA_937973945.1 uncultured Saprospiraceae bacterium
TATGAATTCTGATGTAAGATTTTTCAGCATCTCAGGTTAAAAAGAAGCCCCTCCCCGCAAGGAGAGGCCATCCCAAAAACCGATTAAGTTTTAAATCCTTTTAATGGTTTTGGAAAAGGACCCCGTATAAGGGTCCCATACCCAAAAACCGATTAAGTATATCTTAATGCCGAGACATTTAGTCTAAGCTGTATTGTTTCTTGAAAGAGGTTAAAAGAAGCCCCTCCCCGCGAGGAGAGGCCATCCCAAAAACCGATTTAAGTATAAATCCTTTTAATGGTTTTGGAAAAGGACCCCGTATAAGGGTCCCATACCCAAAAACCGATTAAGTATATCTTGTTGCTTAGATTTTTAATCTGAGCAGTAGTATTACTTTTAAGTACTTCTATTTAGACATGGAACTGCCTGTTCCTGTAGATACAGAAGTGAAGTCTCGATTCGTTTCTCTTATTAGTATGGAAAAAATGTAGAGAAGCAGTAGGCTTATTAATAGGAATATAACTTATAGCTTCTCTACATATTTAGGCTTATTTTACTACAATCATTTTCTTTGTGGCTACACCGAATGAAGAGGCCAAATGATAAAAGTAAGTTCCTTCAGGGAGGTATTGATCAAAGTAAATAGTATGTGCTCCTTTGGTAAAAGGGCTTGTTTTATGAAATACGGATTTACCTTGAATATCTAGAATCTGAAGCGTTACGTCACTAGCTTCAGGGAGTTGAAAACTGAATTCGGTCGCTTCCTTAAATGGATTCGGTTTGTTTTGAGCTACTTCAAAATCTGCTGCTTCACCGATTGTTGGAGTGGTCATGAATAAGACATCCAATAGATTGCCATCTTTATGATAGGCTTCTGCTGCGGTTAAATCAGAATTGATAGTTAAGAAGTCTGCCAATTGTCCATCTTTGGTAGCGGTAAAAGTGAGTTGGAAAAGCATTCTTTCTTCTTCCAGTAACATAGAAGTTGAGGTACTACTTAAAGGTGCTGAAATACTAGCAAAGAAGCTATTCCAACTCGTTGTAATATATCCACGGTCTGAATGTGTAATACCAAAGTGTTCCTTGCTTATAATGCCTTCTTCTATCGATTCAAATACTAAGTCGTTGAAAGAGATCGTAAATTGATAACCTTCTATTTCTGTTAAGCTGTTCGTATAAAAAGGAACAGTGATTTGATCGCCTTTTTTAATTTTTTGATCTGCTGTTTCTAATACGAATTGTTGAACATTGGAGCGAGGAGAGGTAGCGGCGAATGTATTTTCCGCTGCATTACTTGATACGTCTCCAATCTTAATAGCTATGAAGTCTAGATGAGCCATTGTACCTGGCAGATCTGTTACAAGGATAGATTCTTCAAAAGATTCTCGAAGCGGATTCGCCTGTGTAAATTCATAGTCTGATGGGACAAATCGCCAACTAGTATTGTTTTGAATATCTGAACTTATATTTAAAATTAACTTCCTTAAAACGACAATGTCATAAGCCGTAACAGAATTTGATTTGTTAGCATCTCCTGCAATATATTGATAAGGAGAGCTAAATGATTGGATCCCTAAAATGTGTTTTGTAATTAACACAAGATCGTAGGTAGATACCCCATATAAAGGATCTTGATTCTTGTAGGGTTTGATAATATAATCTGCGCCCATATTTAGATCAAAATGATAAGTGCCATTCGTGCTAGTCATATATGGTGCAGGCATATCTCCATCCCCTTCAATATATACTTCTGTTTCTTCTAGGGTCAGTCCGTCTTTCATCGCAATGGTACCTGCTACTTGACCGTAATTACAAATCGTATTATTATCTTGTATAATGACAGAAGCTGTGCAGTAATCATGGTTTCCAGATTCATCTATCACATAGACAGAAACTAGTTGAGTGCCAATATGAGAACAATCAAAAGTAACGCCGATTGGTAGTTCTAATATTTCTCCCAATGTATTTGGAGCTTCTCCTAAAGAAGGGTGGTGGATTCTAATATCCAAGGTTTCATTATTTGTACAATTATCATAACTACCTACGTTGAAGTCATTGCCCCAAATGGCCACCTCTCCGGTCTCCATTAAAGGGATCGCTAATCCACTAATACAATAAGGGGTAGGCGGCTTACAATCTTTAAATAAATAAGTAGGTGCTTCCCAAGTAGTATTTCCACATTGATCGTTTACGAGCCATTCTACTCTATAGGGGATTCCTGCTTTTACGCTACTCGTAAAGCTGTTGCCAGTACCATTATTTATAGCAATATCGTTCTCAAATAATTGCCAAGTATAGGTCAAATAATTATTAGCATCTTCGCTACAATCTGTAGCGGAGATAGAAAATGTTTTTTCTCCATTACAATCATTTCCAACAATACATTCGGTTACATCTGCTACGCTCACCACTGGAGCTTCTGTATCTCTAACTTCCAATATTTGTACATAAGAAAGACTACTGTAATCGCCCCAATCTGCACTGGTGATTGTTCGTGGAAGGGTTACCTTATCGGTGTTACTGACTATCCGATTAATTTCTTTTACTGGTGCATCTTCATCGAATCGGCACCAATTAATAATCGTAAACGTTCGCAATACTTTATAACAAGCGCCAGAGGAAGTTTGGAAAACCTGATCTCTTACCTCATAGGCTAATTTATCACAAAGCCCTCTAGTAATATCTATATCTGTATCAGGGACGGTATTCCCACAATCGCCCATCCAATCTATCGGAAAAGTAATCGACCAATCAGGACGATAATTAACGGTAAGAGATTGCTGTCCCCAATTAGAGGTGTTGCCTTGCCAATCCACTGCACGGAATCTTCTTTTTATTTGCAACTGGCCACATTGTGATGCTATTAATTGATATTCTTGTTCCATTGTTAATTCATGGCAAGCCAAGTTATCATTACAATTGGTCAATGGGTCTCCGTAGTTGCTGTTATAATAATCTAGCAAGGCACCCTCTAATTTTACCCATTCACTATAATCAAAAAGTCCATTGTCATTGGTATCTGTACTAGTACCTAAACTATTAGCATGAACTTCATCGCAGTAAGCCGTTTGATCAGGTAAAGAAGAACAAGTTGGACTAATTTTATCTTCGGCTATGATATTAACATCACAGTAATTATAATTTCCTTTGGCGTCTATTACCAGTAACTCTACCATAAGGGTATTTTGGATATCACAACATTCTAATAAAATTTCTTCTGCCCAGCCAGTAGGGTCTAATTCATAGCCATAGGAATCAGCGATATAAGTATTTTCTACACCTCCCCATGTATTCGGATCTCCGCAGGCCGTTCGACGTAACAATAATTTAGCTATACCACAGGCATCACTACTACCACCATCAATACTAGATGGAATCAACTTAGCATGGTCAGTACCTATGGACACATTTAATTGATCTTTACAAATAGCAGAGGGAGCCGTTTTATCTTGTAAAACAAAGTAGCGATAACAGGTATCCTCTTTTATTTGTTCTGGACAAATATCAAAAGCTCTCCAACCTACTCGATAAGTTCCTTCTTCTAGTGGACTAGATTGGTTTAGATTATTGGCTTGTTTTGACCAATATCCATTCTCGTCTAATTCTTCGACCGTAAACATTTCTACCCTTACAGAAGGATCACATATATCTGATGCCGTAGGAGTTGGAAAAGTAGGAGTCATTGCGCATTGATGGCCAGGTATATTAATATATTCCTTCATGGCCAATGATGCGTGGGGGGTGCAATGAATCGTTGGTGCTAAGGTATCCACAAATTTAATGAGCTGTGTATCAATAGGTACTACCCCTGTGGAACTATCGCACCAATCTAATAACTGCCAATACCTAAATGTTTTAGAACCACAAGTAGATGGAAAGCTTTGATCTGTTTTTGTCAAAATATAATTACATACATACTCCGTCGTACTTAATGGAATCGTATCTGTAGTATGGAAAACACCATAATGTTCATACCCTACTTTTAAGCCTAATATTCCCGCCTTTGTAAAATCCTCAATATCACTAGGATCATCTTCACCGCAACTTAAATAGGTGTCTGCTACTTTTACTATTTTATCAAGTCCTGGTCGTTTGATAATAAGTGTTCTATCGAGGTAGGCCGTATTGCCACAAGCATCTGTTGCCAACCAAGTGACATTGTATGTTTTATCACAATTACTAGTAGCACTTATTTGAGTAGCACCATAAAAAGTAGCGGTTGTAGAAGAGCAATTATCAATGATGGCAGGTTTAAATTTTTCTAAACCTTTTTCTGATAATTCTATGTTACAATTGTAAATAATATCAGTGGAAGTACCAACAGCAAATGCGGGAGGTGTTTTGTCCGTAAAGACAATCTGAGCTTCACAAGTTTCTCTTTGTACGCCTTTGTTACAATAAGCTAATGGGAAATCTTCAAAGTAGACCATACTTACTGTTGCTGTATAAATATCTTCTCCACAGGCATCTATCATGTCATGCGATATTTGAGGATAGTTACCGTTTTTACCGCCTTCTGCGATGATATTTCCATATTGATTTTTCACCACAATATGATAGTACATAATACCAGGTATCGGATCACAAGTATTTTCCGTAATCATATCAGGAACTAAGGAAGTACTACATCCAGATCCTAAAGAGATATTGATTTTATCATTACAAACAATACTTGTATTACCAACTGAAAAAACGGTAGATACTGTTTTTGTCTCATCAGAAAGCAAAGTATATTTAATAGAATAGACACCTATCGCAAAAGATTGAGTAACA
>CALJIY010000390.1 GCA_937973945.1 uncultured Saprospiraceae bacterium
GTTCCTACTGTATAATGCTTATCAAACAGTAAGTTACTCCAGTTTGCGTTAGTATTAATCGCTCTCCACATATGTCCAGAGCTAGTATATACTGACCAAGATCTTCCCGCATTAATTGTCGTGTAATAAACATCCCCTGTAGATACCCAATAGTAAATCTCAACGGCACAAGAACCGTTATTCTGAATTTTCAATAATTTATTGGTTGCCGAAGGCGATCCAATTTCTTCCGATGATAACTCCGTAGATGGCCTCTCTAAAGAGAAACCGCTAATAGCAAAAGTTAGCATTAGTGCTAATGTAAAAACATTCTTAGCGTTACAACAAGAATGCACAAATTCCCAAAGTTGTGTGGGAAAGAACGTTGTACAACAATCCATACGATTGTAATTACAATTCATAAGTTCATAGATTTTGATGATAAATAAATAAGGGGTGGAAAATAAAAAGGGGAAGAGGGTAATAAATTAGGAGGTGACTACAATAGGAGGTAATAAAGGGAGCAAGTACTATATGGAGGATATAGTTAGGGGAGAATATTGCTTAAATAATAGTCAAATAAAACAATATTTTTTATTGGGGAAAATTAAAAAGTATGAGGTTTTTATATGTAAAAAAATAAGGAGGAAATAAAAGGAGGAGATTAGAAATGTACGGGAGGGGAATTAAGTGTTGTCCGTATTTCTGTCACAAGAATACGACAATAAATAAGTTAATGCAACAATATATATTGTTGGGCGGTATTATTTTTTTCAAATAATTTATAATCTATTCAAAATCAATCAATTAAAATTTAAATAAAAATTTAGATTTTTTTTCCTCGTTCCAAACTTGCTTTATGGTATTGAATGATGCATAATTTCTTGACACAAATCTTTTTTTAGATACAAGAAATCAATTTCTGAAAAAATAAGATTTCTTGTGACAAGCTAAAAAATAGCACAGAAGTACAATACTTATTACATACCATAGTCAAATACAAATTGAAAGGACAATAGAAACTAAGAAAGTCTTTGGAAAATCTAATGTGGATGGAAATCTAGAAAAGATTGCAGTAAGATATAGTTATATATGATATTCTTGAGAAAGAGATGAATGATATGTCTAAGTGACAAAATGGAAAAGGCAAGTGTTTTATCCAGGAAGGAGTGCATAAGAATTTGAGCAAGATTTGATTCTCTCTATTACAAATCACTTAATACACTCCTATAAGCTTATCTAGATGTAGACCGCAAATTTAAACAAATATCCTATAAAAAAGAGAGAAGTCTAATTTTATTTTAAAATGAATATAAGAATCTATAATATTATTGTAATAGGTAGAAAGTAGGTAAGAACAATGCTATAAATCTTAAAAAAGCACTAGGTAAGTAAGTTTAAATTCATCATTTAGCGAAAATAAGCCACCCTATGATTCAATATATGAATATGTAAAAACAGATTTTTTTCATTATTTGTTGAAAAAATAAGGGACCAAACTTGAATAATATTCTTATGAATATTTTTTTTAGACTGTAATCATCCGTCGTTTATTATTTTAATTACCACAGCCTAATTCTATTTGTGAGAAAACATCATTATTTGGAAAACAAAATCCCGATAATACATTTTCAGGTACATAACGGTCTAGGTTAGGATCTTGAAGACCTGTTTCTAGAAAAATCGTCAAATCTGTGACTTGTTCTGGAGTTAAATCTAATGGCTTAAATTGGCGAGCGATTTGAGAAGAAGGTACTTCTTCATTTTCTGGGATGCCTTTATTAAAATATTCTACTACTTCTCTTAAATCTGTATAACTACTTCCATGAAAATAAAAGGGCGCATCCCCTAGATTATATAACTGAGGTATTTTGAATTTATACATATCTTCCGCATTTCCAGTAAATTCTCCTCTCCCTAAATTTCTGATATCATCTTTAGAGGTATTGAATGCTTTTCCTGTTTGATATAAATCCTTAACGCCTATCGCATAAAATTCATTGGCTCCTAAATTAGCCTCTTTATGGCAGTGATAGCATTTAGCATCACCAAAGAATACTAATGCGCCTCTTTTCTCTTGCTCCGTTAAAGCATCTTTGTCTCCTTTTAAATAAGTTTGAAATGGAGCTTCATTCGTTAATAAGGTTCTTAGGTATGCTGAAATAGCAAAAGCAGCTGCTTTTTTTGAATATCGCTCTTCCTCTGAAAAATCCCCGAAGGCAGCGTCGAAGTAAGCTCGATAGCCATAACCATCTAAAACTTCCTCCGTTATATTCATTCTATGGACATCCAATCCTTCTATGTTTTGAGTTTCTAAAGCCGCTAAACCCTCCTCATTCAAATGAGTACCACTTTCTACTGTCCATCTGTGCTCTGTGCCAATGTTTACGCCTTTACTACCAAAACGACCATTCCATGTCGTATTTTCCACAAAAGCGACATTCAATACACTCAATGGACGCACACTCTGAACATCCAATTCCCATTCTCTATATGCATCAATTTTAGTTCTATTTTCTCCGTTCCTTCCAAAGCCAATTCCCCCATCTGCTATTCCTTGCGCACTACCTGGTCTAAATCCAGCTGAAGGCACATGACAGGAAGCGCAAGAGTAAGTATTCTTTCCTGCTTCCTTGTTAGCATCCACAGCAATACCCGTTTCAAAAAATAACATTTTTCCTAAACGTACTTTTTCTGCAGTTATAGGATTATGCGAATCTTGAGGAATATTACTATAATCTTCATTATCTGGAAGTATAAAATGAGAAAGCGTACCATCTTTGGCAGCTCTAAGAAGAGAAGCTTCTAATAACTGATCTATAGGTGTATCTATATATATTTTATCCTTGGAACAGGCAAATAGGAATACTGTTAACAGTATGGGTGTCAGTATGCGTAAATTCATTAGGATTACAATTGTTTAATCGACTCTATGAAACGTTGTATTTAAAGCGATTCATCAAAAATATCTGTGCTACTATTGTCTTGGTTTAATTTGATCTGTTTAGAAGTTGGTTTGTAACTTCTTATATAAATGAAAAAACCAAGCCAATATAGACGTACTAATTTTCATATGATAATCACGATAATGATCTATGAAATTTTTGGCCTTTAATAGACTAATTGACAGAGCACATTAAGCACGTTGAATATTAAATAAAACTATTCAAACAGCTCGTACCCTTAAAATAGGCTTTGATGGATGTTAACTTAAACGGTTTATGGAAAGCTTATGTAGTGTATATTATACTATTGAATTTATTGGGATTCAATAGCTCTCGGAGCAACAATCACCTAATGTAGGTGATTTATAATGGTGTGATTTAACTTGACGCAAGTTATGTTCATTTAATTTAAAAAGCAATATATTTATTCATTTTCTATATGTATTTTTTCACCTATCTATTCTGCGATAAAATGAAAGTAGCTGGCTTTGCTAGCTATTTATATTCAATCACCAACACTTTAAAATCTTTCTCTACCAACAGCCTAATTCCAGAATTTGTTTTAACAAATTTCACGTCTTTGTCTTCAATGGTACAACTTTTAATTTTTTCAGGCAACCCAACTATATTTAATTCTATTTGATCATAAGTTGTCTTGAAATGACCTTTTGTTTCTTGATGAATATGGTAAGATTTCTTCTTTGCCTTTGTATGGAATATTTTTAGACTATAATTCTTCTTTTTGTATTCATATCCTTCCCCCTCGTCTTCATATAGGTACTGCTCTTTTTGTTCTTCTGTATAATATATGTTTAAGCTTAACGTACCTACTGGTTTCTCATTGGTATACTGCATGACTGGATAAAGAGGAACCATTCCTCCCGCTAATACAAATATGGGAATACGTTCTAGCTCTACTTTATACTTAACATATTGCTTTCCTTCGTATGCTTCCCCCGTCCAGAAATCATACCATCGCCCTTTTGGTAAGTAAACAGTTACTTTTTTTGCTTTAGCTTCTTTAACAGGATGTACCAAAATGGATTCACCAAACATAAATTCGTCCTCTCTATTATATGTATTTTGATCCTCCTGATCATAAAAAGAAAGCTGTTTAATCATTGGTGTTCCTTTTTGGACATATTGCCAAAAAGTGGTATACAAATATGGTAGTAATTGGTATCTGAGTTCAATCGCCTTTGTAGCTGCCGAGGTATATTTTTTTCCAAATGCCCAAGGTTCTTGATCTAAGCGATCTAATGCATCTCTTGCCTTTACTTTGTCTGCATCCACTTCTGCTGAACCATCGTCATTGTTTCCCATCGAATGAACCCTATAGAAAGGATGGAATATACCCAACTGTAACCAACGTACCATCAACTCTCCATCAGGGTATTGAAAAAAACCACCAATATCTGATCCAACAAAAGAGAATCCACTAGCGCTTAATCGCTGACATTGTATACTAGCTATATGTAGGTGCTCCCATGAAGCTACATTATCCCCCGTCCAGACAGCCGCATATCGTTGTCCCCCTGAAAAGCTGGCCCTTGTTACTAAAAATGGTCGTTTTTCTGGTTTTAAACGGTGCAAACCTTCTAGTGTAGCTCTGGACATTTGTTGCCCGTATATATTATGTGCTTTGGCATGATTCGTTAAATCGCCTTCGTAGTGATGTAATACTTCATCAGGAAAGGTCTTATGATCCACTTGAAACATGGCAGGCTCGTTCATATCATTCCAAAAACCACTTATGCCTACCTCTTCATACAATTCTTTATACAAATCGCCCCACCATTTTCTAACATTTGGGTCCGTGTAATCTGGCCAGACACAATTGGGAGGCCATACAGGCCCTTCCATCCGATCTCCATTGGATCGATTACAGAAATAGTTATTTTCAACACCTTCTTCGTAGACAAAATAATCCTCCTCTACTCGAATACCTGGATCAATCATCACTACCGTTTGAAAGCCTTGCTTTTTCAAACTCTGCACCATGCCTTTAGGATCAGGAAAATATTTCTTGTTCCAAGTAAAACATTTATAGGCATCCATATAATCGATGTCGAGATAAATAGCATCACATGGAATAGCTCTTTTACGAAATTCTGCCGCTACCTCTTTTACTCGTTTATCTGGATAATAACTCCATCTGCATTGATGAAAGCCCAAGGACCATATTGGCGGTAGTTCGGGTTTTCCTGTTAAAACGGTATATTTTTCTGCAACGGACACTAAGGAAGGTCCATAAATAAAGTAATAATCCATCACTCCTCCTTCTGCGGAGAAGGACATATGTCCTTTCTTTTCTTTGTCAAAATCAAAATGACTCCGATAAGTATTATTAAAGAAAATGCCATAACCAATGCCTTTAGTCAAACCATAATAAAAAGGAATGGATCTGTATAATGGATCTGTATTGGTGCCAAAACCAAAAGCATCCGCGTTATAATTTGTTAATTGCTGCCCTCTTAGGTTAAGACTACAGGTTTTATCTCCTAATCCAAAAAAGCATTCTTCTTTTGCTACTTTTTTGGTCATAGCTACCTTAGTAATCCCCTTTAGTAAGGTCCTTCTACTTAAAAAGCCCGTGTCATCTTCACAAACAATATTTCCTTTTAAATCCGTAATCGTAATTTTTAGATTTGTTTTGGAGACCTCACAAATAACTTTCTGCGTCTGTATTCGAACTTTATTCTTCTTTTCTTCATAGATATAAGGAGTCGTTTGCCCTTGAAAATCAGGTGCTATCGCATAAGAAAAATCTTTTTCAAATTGTCCATTAACAGCGTACCTAAATCTCAATAAAGTATTACTTAATAAGTATATTTTTAAGGCTAGTCCATTCTTACAGTACAGGGTGATAATACTTTCCTCTTGATGAATCTTAATGACCTCATTTGGAACAAGATCATCGTATACATCTGGATATCTATTAGTTCCTACTGTCTCAGATAATGGAATAGCTTGCCCAATACTTGGATCAATCTGCACGGAAGATTCTTCTATTGGTTCATTATTCTCTATTAGATCTAATTGCTTTTGGAGAGACTTGAGTTGTTTCGCAAACCAACTCTTGGATTTATTTTTATTAGGCATTAATAGATAGAGATTAAGCTTAGTAACAACAAAACAATAACTTGAACATCTAGGACGGAATCTTTTGCCCTCATTTTTACGAAGTTGTTTAAAAATGTTCTTCAGTCCCAAAAACCATATTGCAAGAACCTGAAAATGACTTTTTTAAGCCCCGTAGCGCTGCTATGCGGCTTAAAAAAGTAATTCTCAGAACCTTACACTACGGTTTTTGAACTCTAAATTACATTCTTAAACAACTTCATAAAAATAGACAGTAGATAAAGTTCGATTTCCTAATTATCGGTAAACAGCTA
>CALJIY010000391.1 GCA_937973945.1 uncultured Saprospiraceae bacterium
GAACAGTTGGCTGCTTTTAGCATCAAAGCTAGACAGTTCACATTGGCTAATTATAGCTGGGCTTTGATGGTGAAGGGGTACTTAGAGGTTTTTGAATATTAAAAAATAGCAATAAATTCGACAATACTATCAGCGTGATTAAAGATATTCGAATATTTTTTACCACAGATTCACGGATTACAGACATTTTTGGCTAGTAATCCGTGAATCCGTGGTAAGAGTATTACCTACCAAATCTCTAAACTTCAATCTTTTTCCTAATTTTATCCCCTCCCTGCAACCTTCCAGAATTAAACCTGTCCTTAATACCGAGAATACACCTAAAACACCTTTTTGGCATACACAGACACACATTCAGAAATCGTCGAAGCTTGCAAGCGAGGAAATCGACAAGCGCAACAAGAGCTATACAGCCTTTATTCAAAGGCTATGTATAATATCTGTCTGCGCATGGTTAAAGAACAATTGGACGCGGAAGATTTACTGCAGAATTCTTTTGTGGACGTGTTTACCAAACTACACAGTTTCAAACAGGAGTCTACAATTGGCGCCTGGATCAAGCGAATAGTTATCAACAATTGTATCAATTTTATAAAGAAAAGACGTTTAGAATTAGTAGAATTAAAAGATAATTATGATCCAGTGGCCCAAGTACAAGAAGAAGTCCCAGATTCGGCCCTACATGTCCATAATATTAATGAAGCCTTGCTTCAATTACCAGATGGATATAGAATGGTCTTTACCCTATATTTAATGGAGGGATACGACCACGGGGAGATCGCAACAATTTTAAATATCACAGAGGCTACTTCTAAATCGCAATATAGTAGAGCTAAGAAAAAACTCAAACATATTTTAATTGAAGGGGTTTAGTGAAGTAATAGGTAAGAAGTATATATTCGGTAAAAAAAATACCATGAAGAAAGATAAACTCGAACAATTCATCACAAACAATAGAAAAAGCTTTGACCAATCCATGCCTGATCCTGCTATTTGGGCAAAGATTGACCAACAGCTACCGAGACAAGAAACCAAGGTATTCCCAATTAGACGTTTCTTAAGTATTGCTGCTAGTGTTTGTCTATTGATTGGAATGGGTATCGCTATAGGATTACACATGGCTACTCCTAAACCCGTCAATAGCTTGGCTGATATTTCTCAAGAATATGGGCAAATAGAAACCTTCTATGCTAATAGAGTGAACTATAAAGTAACGCAGCTAGCGAAGTTAAATAAGCATACGAATCCATTGTTACAAAAGGATTTAGAAGAATTGGACCAATGGCTAAAGCGCCTACATACGGAACTTGCAGAAGTGCCTAAATCCAATAGAGAAAAGGTGATCAATGCGATTATAAAAAATTATAAAACTAAGCTAGAGGTATTGGAAACCGTATTGGATGCTGCTCAAGAGGAAGCGCCAGAAACGGAGGCCTCTTCACAAAAATCTTTAACGATATAGATTTTAATCTAAACATAAATTTTAATCCAAACATAAAACAAGGCAGGTCGCTCTATGACCCAGCAAAATAGTATCAACAATGAATAATTTTATTCTTAAAGGAAGCATTTTTTTACTCCTCTTTTGTCTATCAACTACAAGCTATGCGAATAGCAAGAAAGACTTTAAAAAGACCATCAATAAGGAGTTTGATATTACCAAAAATGGGACGGTTGATCTCAACAACAGATTTGGTCAAGTAGATATCCTTACTTGGGATAAAAACAAGGTTAAAATAAAAGTTACCGTCACGGTGAGAGCAGAGTCTGAAAAAGAATCCCAAGCAGTATTTGATCGAATATCTATTCATTTTTCTAATGGAAGAGATTTCGTTACTGCAGAAACAGAAATTGCTTCTAACTCCAACAATTCTTGGTGGGGTTGGGGAAGTTGGAATAATAGTAGTGATTTTTCTATTGATTATGAGGTGTATTTACCTAAATCGATCGAACTAGATTTAGAGAACCATCATGGTGCTGCTATCATTGCTGCAATGGATGGAGATGCCACAGTCGAAATTGCTCACGGGGAGCTTACTGCGGAAGGATTTGGTGGAGAATTGGATTTAGATATGGCCCATTCTGAAGGCAAAATTGGCTTCGTGAAATTGTTGAAAGCAGATTTAGCCCATACTTCTGTAGATTTTGAGAAGTTAGGAAAATCTATTATAGAAACAGGGCATTGTAATATAGATATAGACCAAATTGAAAGTTTAAGATTAGACTCCAGACATACAGATTTTGAGATGGGAAGCGTCGGGACAATAGAAGCAGAATGTAGACATGATGACTTCGAAATAGAGTCTATTGAGACGATTATTGCAGAAGCGCAGCATACTCGATATGATATTGAACGAGTTCAAAAATCTGCTAAATTTGATTTTTCTCATGGTGGCGCTACTATTGAAGAATTAGCTACTGGATTCCAAGAAATTAATTTACGTGGTGCCCATGCTACTTATAGAATTTCTGTAGAAGATGACGCGACTTATCAATTGGATGCTGCTGGTTCTCATGCAGGTATTTCCTACCCTTCTGACATGGATATTACTTATGAAAAGGATAAGAGTTCTAGTAGAGAAGTCAAAGGCCGTATGGGTAATTCTAATAGTAAAGGGATTGGCTTTATCAAAGCACAATTATCTCATGGTAGCCTTAGGATTAGATAGTTGGTAGAAGTCAGAACGCTTCGCTGTCAGAAGGTCAACGTCATAAACCCGCCCGCCCTGACGGCAGTCGGGCTGGTCTGACACCTGACAGCGCAGCGATCTGACACCTGACTTCTTTTTCAGTCTCTTCAAATGTTAAAATTAGTAGGTTTGAAATTTAACAAAGACATTCCCGTTTTATAAAGACTTATCCCTCAATGAATTAGTATTTTTCGTTTATCCATTAAAAATGGTCGTTAATCGAAAAAAGGGTAAAACAACCTCTAATCTAACTTAACTTGCAGTATAGAAAAAATTAAGACACTCTTGTAAGCTTATCACTATATGTAGTATGTAATCTTATAAAGAATTATTCATACTAATCCGACTGAAAGTTTTTTGGCTATCTTCTTTTGAAGATAGCCTTTTTTGTTTCTGCTAATAGAAAAATATTTTTTCTTCCTTCCGCTATTTAAAAATAGAACACTTACCTTTAGCATTCCAATAAAAGAAGAATATGTTGCAAACTGAGAACTTAAGTTTTTCCTATACCGGTGCTACGACCCTGCGCTTTCCTGATATTAATTGTCAAAAAGGAGAGCATTGGTTGTTGTTAGGGCAATCTGGTAGTGGTAAAACTACTTTATTACACTTATTAGGTGGATTGCTTTCTCCTACGGCAGGTAGTGTGAAAGTAGGCGATACTGCATTAGAAAAATTATCTACCGCTCAATTGGATCGTTTTAGAGGAAAGCACATTGGGATTATTTTCCAAAAAGCACACTTTGTTAGAGCGCTTACGGTGGAAGAAAACTTGAAATTGGCTCAACAGTTAGGGGGATCTCCCATTGATACCGATAGAATAAAGGAACTCTTAGATCGCTTGAATGTCGGTCATAAGCTACACGCCAAGACCACCGACTTAAGTCAAGGAGAACAACAACGGGTAGCTATTGCCAGAGCATTGGTGAATCAACCGACCATCATTTTAGCTGATGAACCGACCTCTGCCTTAGATGACACCAACTGCGAAGAAGTCATTCAATTATTGGAAGAACAAGCTGCTGCTGTTGGTGCCACCCTCCTAGTCGTAACGCATGATGGACGATTGAAAGAACGATTTGAGAAGCAAATAGTTCTATAGAACAGAGAGCAGAGAATAGAGAGTAGAGACGTACTTCGTTAGCCTATAAAGTTTCATTATTTTTAAACGAAATCTATCTCTGTTCTCTACTCTCTATTCTCTGCTCTAAAAAAAAAGTAATGAATTTACTACAATTAAGTTGGAAGAATTTAATCAATAAGCCTTTGTCTATGTTGCTGAGCCTAGTGCTATTTGCCTTGGGCGTAGGCTTAATTTCCTTATTGTTGATTCTTAACAAGCAGATGCAAGAGCAGTTTGATAAGAATTTAGCAGGTATTGATTTAGTCGTTGGCGCTAAAGGAAGTCCCTTGCAATTGATTCTAGCGGGTATGTATCATATTGATGCCCCAACGGGTAATGTGCCCATTCAATCCGCTAAGGCACTGATGAATCCGAAGCATCCATTGATTAAAAGAGCCATTCCGCTATCCATGGGAGATAGCCATCAAGGCTATCGAATTGTAGGTACTACTTATGAATTGGTAGATTTATATGATGGGAAAATGGCACAAGGGAATTTGTGGAAAGAGAATTTAGAAGTCAATATTGGTGCCACCGTTGCAGATAAATTACACCTGCATATTGGCGATACCTTCTATGGTTCTCATGGCTTAGTGATTGATGAAAATCTAGTCCATGATGATGCACCAAAATTTAAAGTAGCAGGTATTTTTAAGCCAACTGGCTCTGTCTTGGATCAATTGATTTTAACCAATACACAAAGTGTTTGGGAAGTACACGCCTCCCATGACCATGAAGGAGAAGAGGAACATGACCATGCAGAAGGAGAAGGAGAGGCACACGATCATGACAACCATGATCACGCTGCATCTGAAGGACATACACACAAAGAGCATAATCATGACCACCCTGCTCAAGATATTACTTCCGAAGAATTGGCAGCAGCAGGTGCTATCCAAAGACAAGCACTATTAGATACCGAAGAAAGTATTACGACCCTATTGGTTCAATTCAAAGCAAGAAATTATCGCACGCTCAATATGCAACGCCAGATCAATGAAAATACAGAGATGCAAGCAGCTACGCCAGCTATAGAAATCAATCGCTTACATTCTATGATGGGAACAGGTACAGATGCCCTTCGGACCTTAGCTTATGTCATCGTATTTGTATCAGGACTAAGTATTTTCATTTCTTTATTCTCTTCCTTAAAAGATCGAAAATATGAGTTGGCATTGATGCGGGTGATGGGCTCTTCTCCTTCGAAGTTATTCTTTTTAATCATTTTAGAAGGCTTGATTTTAGCCGTACTTGGATTCCTAATCGGCATTTTTTTAAGCCATGTGGGGATGAGTGTTCTCTCTAATTATTTGGAAGATGCTTATCGTTATTCCTTTTCTGGCTGGGCCTTTTTAAAAGAAGAATGGTATCTCTTAGCAGGTGCTTTAGGCATTGGATTTTTGGCGGCCATCATTCCAGCTTTGCAGGCTCGTAAAACAGACATTTCCCGTACTTTGAGTGGGGTATAATTTGTTTGATTCGAAGAAGTTATGTTATCTCAATAGGACGGCTCATGCTGGGTGATACTTTGAAAGTATCACCCAGCATGAGTCATCCTATTGAGAACTTACTAAAACCCCACCTAATCCTTTGCTTTTCAAATAGTTAAATAATAAATCTAACCCACTTTAACATTGTTTATCACCTTTTTATCTAATATTTTTCTTATTTTGTGATAGGAAAAAAACGCTATCCATATATTTCGGGTATTTAACCCAACCATTGTCTCCATTCTATCCGTCCATTATAATACAACTAGTACACAACAAATAAGTCCGTGTAGGAAATGTCCATTTCCATATACTTTCCCCATGCATTTTCACAAAAACTCAACTATAACATCACTTACTTTTAAGTACACTGTGCATTAAGTTTTGACAGCCTACTCCATAAATTCGGTGGCTACAGATACCTTTTGCTATAGTGTATGTAACCTATAAACTCCCCGTATATGAAAGAGTTCGACTTTAAATTCATTGGTAGATTACCAATACTATTTCTTGTATTAAGCTGTATATTTTCAACAACAGCTAATGCTACTTACCAGTTTAACAGAGCTACTACTTGTAAAGGGGTACAGACCAATTACCCTTATGGTCCTATTTCCGAAACAACAGAATTCCAAGA
>CALJIY010000392.1 GCA_937973945.1 uncultured Saprospiraceae bacterium
ATTATCTAGTAATTGTGTCTCCATCCATAGACTGACAAAATAGAATCCAACTGCAATCAATATATAGCGTATCATCTTTGCTAACGGATAAGGAATCGCATAATATTTTTGTCCTGACCAATAACAAGCTAATGCCATAAAAGCATAACAACATAGGGCTGCCCATGCAGAACCCATTATGCCCAATGAAGGAATAAGAAGGATGTTTAAAAAAATAGTAATCAATGCGCCTCCTGCAGATATATAAGCACCCCATATCGTTCTATCTGCTAATTTATACCAAATAGAAAAGTTATAGTAAATACCTAGAAATAGATTGGCAATTAGTAATATCGGAACGATCTCTAATCCAGAACGAAAATCCTTTCCTAAGAACAATTGGATTAAATCTATATAAAACATAATTCCTAAGAAGACAACACTTCCTATTAAAGTGAATAGAAAGCCAACGTTCCCATACATCTCTTTTGATCCTTTACTTGTAGAATGTCGGAAAAAAAAGGGCTCTGCAGCATAGTTAAATGCTTGAGTAAACAAACTCATCAGTACCGCCAATTTTAACGTAGCTCCATAGGTACCTGTTTCTGCTCTATTTTCCGCAACAGATTCAGGTAATACATTAGATAATAAAGGGAGCGCACCAAGAGAATTGATAATACCGGCGAGGCCTACCACGATTAAAGGGAGTGCATACCAAAACATTCGCTTCCAATAAATTATATCGAAGTTCCATTCAATTTTTAAATAAGAAGGAAGCAGTAAACAGAAAACGGTTATACTAGCTAATAAATTAGCGATAAAGATGTATAAGATTCTGTTTTCTGGACTATAAATAGATTTAAGAAAATCAGCTCCATTTTCAATCCATAATGGACAATACTTTAAGAAAAAGAAGATGACCACAATGTTAATAAGGATGTGCAGTATTTTTAGGACAGCAAATTTTATTGGCTTATTTTCTAAACGTAGGCGAGCAAAAGGAATGGCGATTAATGCATCAAATGCAACGATTAGAATAACTATCTGAATAAACTCTACATTGTTGGGATAGGTTAATAATTGAGCAATTGGAGTACTCAATGAAAGTAGCAATCCTGTAAAAAAAATAGTAGAGACTAATAAAGAAATAGTCGCCGTAGAAAAAGCTTTTTCTATACTATTTACAGACTTACTTCCGAATCGGAAAAAAGTCGTTTCCATTCTGTAGGTGAAAAAAACCGTCAAAATAGCTGCATAAAAGAAAAGCTCAGAAACGATCCCGTATTCTTCTCGAATGAACACCCTTGTCAAATACGGCGTAAGAATGACATAATTTAAGAGTCGACTTAAAATACTACTAACCCCATAAATGGCTGTTTCTCCTGCTAGTTTCCGAATGGACATTTTTGGGTTTTTATTTTTTAAAAGAGTTTGGGAGATTGATGATATAGAACACTGAGGCACAGAGCACACAGAGTTAAATTTTCTCTGTGTGCTCTGTGCCTCAGTGTTCAAAAAAAAAACTGTAAAGCTCAGTGCCTCTGTGCCTCAGTGTTCACTAACTCCTAGACCTCTGCCCCTCCTAACCTCGATCCCGATTCACCGTCATTTTTATCAAATAACTTCCAATCCATCCTAATGCGGAAAATAAGGCTATCCCACTACATAAAAGTATTAGTACCAGTTTCAGATTAGCTAATGTCGATCCACGGGAGACGACACTATCTTCTAAATTTGGAAAACTACTTAATAACTGGAGCGTCGTGAAATTTTCGGCATAATCAACGATCATTAATAATAAGCAGATGCCAAAAATAAAACCAATTCCGCCTGCTCTAGGGCCGAATACTTTTTTTAGTAAGAAAGTAATCAATAACATCAAAAAAGGACCATATATCAATGGATAAATCATATCTACAACACTGGTCATAAAACGATGTATCTCTCGCCCTTCTGCTTTTATTTTTGTGAATAAATCGATTACTTGTACCTTCGTGTACATCGGGTATTTATCTAGTATTTGCACTTTTTCTCCTGCGATGTCACTTAATTGATTCTCATACTTGGGAAATAAGAATAAAGCAAATACCAGATTTAGTATAAATAATGGGAGAATTACTTTAGGTATTGCCCATTTTGATAATAATTGCGTCATAATGATGTTTAATTGAAATATTGTTCAATCTTGCCGAAAGTAAGCACAAAATATAATTTATGAAAAAAATATTGCTACTACTTTTTCTTGCTCAAAGCCTTTGGGCGCAGAGCGATCAAAAACTCACAGAACAAACGGTCCAAACAGCCACAATAAAAGGACATATTTATTTTCTAGCTTCCGATGAATTAAGGGGCAGAAATACCCCATCGCCTGAATTAAATATTGCTGCCAAATATTTGTCTACGTCTCTAATGAGATATGGTGTCCAACCGATCCCTTCTTTAGACGGTTATTTTCAAAAAGTGCCACTAAGTAATCCGCCTGAGTCTGGCATTTTTACAGTGGAAGACGAAGAACTGCTGCTTAAGGAAGATTTCATTGCTGTAAACGGACAAGGGACTGATATAGAGGCAGAGTTGGTTTTTATTGGACAAGGTACGGAGGCAGACTTCCAAGGAGCTGATTTAGAAGGAAAAATCGCGGTAACATGGGCTGGTGTAGAAGGGGAGTCGGACCCTCAAAAATGGTTCATACTTGGCGGAGACAAACGTAAAAAAGCCGAAGAAAATGGAGCAGTAGGCTTAGTTGAATTATATAACTCTCAAAGAATTCCATGGCATTTTTTAGTTAAAAGAATGGGGCGTTCTCAATTGATGATGGAAGAATTGGCCACCACCTTACCGCATATATGGCTAAACGCCTCTAAGACAGCGGTAGTGAAAAAATTGAAAGCAGCAAATGGAGTAACAGGTAAAATTCAATTGAAAATGCCTATTAATACCAACCCGCCAACCTATAATGTAGTAGGAATGGTGGAAGGAACAGATCCCGTTTTAAAAAACGAATACATTATATATTCTGCTCATTATGACCATGTAGGGATTGGAAGAGCTAATGAGGAAGGAGATTCTATTTACAATGGTGCGCGGGACAATGCCGTTGGTGCCGTTACAGTTTTATCTGCTGCGGAAAACATAGCAAAATACCCCACCAAAAGATCTGCCATATTTGTGTTTTTCACAGGAGAAGAAAAAGGTTTGTTAGGTAGTAATTGGTATGCGAATCATCCCGTCATTCCTTTAGAAAAAGTAGTTTACTGCTTTAATAGTGACAATGGGGGATATAACGACACTAGCATTGCGACAATAGTCGGATTAACTAGAACAACCGCTCAAGAACATATAGAAAAAGCCTGCTCGACTTTTGGAATAAAAGCCATTGAAGATCCTGCTAAAGAGCAAGGATTATTTGATCGTTCAGATAATGTAAATTTTGCAAAAAAAGGAGTACCTGCACCAACTTTTAGTATGGGCTTCACGGCTTTTGATGAAGAAATTGGAAAATATTACCACCAACCAGGAGATCATGCAGATAACTTAGACTATGACTATCTGACTAAGTTTTTCAATGCTTATGTTTATTCTTGCCGATTGATTGCAAATGATGCAAAGACACCATTTTGGAGAGCCGGTGATAAATATTATCCTATAGGGAAACAATTGTATCGGGATAGATAAAATATTGTTTAACTTTGTGGCTCCTAACCATCGTTTTAATAAATCTACTTGCATTCTTTCATCATGAAGTTGTTATAGAATAAACTTCAATAAAAAAATCAACACTCAAAATGTTGGACGTAAAACTGTTTTCTGGCACAAATTCTCAATACCTATCAGACAAAATTGCTGATTACTATGGTACGCCTTTAGGACAAATAGACCTTCAGCGATTTAGCGATGGCGAAATGCAGCCCATCATTCAGGAATCAGTTAGAGGCGCATATGTGTTTTTTATACAATCTACTTTTGCGCCATCCGATAATTTAATGGAATTATTGCTATTAATTGATGCCGCTAAGCGGGCTTCCGCAGGGTATATTACGGTGGTTATTCCTTTCTTTGGCTATGCAAGACAAGATCGAAAAGACAAACCTAGAGTTCCTATCTCTGCTAAATTGATAGCTAATATTTTAGAAGCGGCAGGAGCTAATCGAGTCATGACGATGGACTTACATGCGCCTCAAATTCAAGGCTTTTTTGATATTCCTGTAGACCACTTAAAGAGTGAGGCCATCTTTATTCCGCATATAGAGAAGAATATAGATTTGAGTAATGTTACGTTTGCGGCGCCAGATGTAGGGGGCGTAAAAAGAGCCAGGACTTTTTCTAAGTACTTTCACAAAAACTTAGTCATCTGTGATAAGTACCGAAAGAAAGCCAATGAGATTGCAGGAATGACGGTTATCGGAGATGTAAAAGGAGCAGATGTGATTATGGTAGATGATATCGTAGATACAGCAGGTACGCTTAGTCGAGCAGCTGATATTATTATGGAAAAAGGTGCAAAAAGTGTTCGGGCACTATGTACGCACCCAGTACTCTCCGGAAAAGCCTACGACAATATTGAAAATTCCAGTATTACAGAATTGATCGTTTGTGATACGATCCCTTTAAAACGACCTTCTGCAAAAATAAAAGTTTTATCTACGGCTAAGCTATTTGCTCGGGCGATTAGAAATACGCATGAGCATCGTTCT
>CALJIY010000393.1 GCA_937973945.1 uncultured Saprospiraceae bacterium
GGCTTTGAAGAAGGCTGGGAAGTTGTAAAAAAGAATAGAGAGCCGAGAATAGAGAGTAGAGACAGATTTCGTTTTCTTCGACTATATTCAATAAAAAGCGATTAGATGGTGACTCTTCTAATCGCTTTTTTATTGTCTGAATCAGAATTTGCAGGATTAGAAAATTCTCAGAATTCTGCAAATCACTTCACAATCAGCGTCAGACTATTCTTAGACTATAATTTCTAACCAACAATACTAGAAGCACAACGGGAGTCTATAACCCTCAAAAATGCTTTCACTAAATGCTCGACCTTCTCTATAATCTCTGTATCTAATATCTCCCCGTCCATACTGATTTTCTTACCAATACCTTGAAAATGCGCTTTCAATTCATCGGGGATTGGGCCACAAGTAATAGTCGATAATACTAAATCCAACGACTCAAAAGCTTTTGCACCAGAGGAAGCAGCTACAATTAGGGCAACAGGTTTTTCAAAAAAGACAGTGGAAGACACATTCCACTCTAGTAGATTTTTTAAATTTCCAGGTAGGCTAAATACATATTCTGGAGTACTAATAATTATACCATCTGCGGCAGTAATTTTCGATTGTAACTCTGTTATTATGGTAGGCATTAAGTCCCCCTCTAAATCTGGATTAAAAATGGGTAGTTGCCCCACTTGATCATAAATTTCAACATCAACCACCTCTTTAAAGGTATTCGCTATATAAACTAATAAAGCTTTATTAACCGACTTCTCTCTAACACTTCCCGCAATAGCTAAAATTTTCTTTTTCATCATTCTAGGATTTTATTCCTTCAATTAAGGAAAATAGAACACTAAATAGCAATACACTAGAGCAGCATTCTGGAAATCCTATAATTCAGCAAATTCTGATCAAAGAATAGAAAAGATAATAATCGCCGCAATTATCACCACAAAAACAGCTAAATAGACCACTAACTGAGAATTTCCACGATACAGATTAAACATCAATTCCATCATATCTCGCCATTCTAATCTCGAAACAACCGCCTCTCTACCCAATACAAAATACTTTCTCATTCCCCGCCGTTGCTGCTCTCCATGCTTTTTCAGGACTAGAAAATCTTGATTTAAAAACGCTAAATCAAAGAATTCTCCTCGTTTCCCTGTTTCCAATAAAAGGGTATTAGAATTCGGTAAGGTATTCCATCTGGCCGAGTCGATATCTCCTTCTCTTACAATCATATACTCTCCTTTTTCTCGAAAAATATGCAAGATCGTATCTGTAAAATGCTCATCATCTCTCATCTCTAACCATCGGGTGTCTAGAAAAAATTCTTCCTCATATAAATCTTCACTCCATGGTCTGATTAGTGGTAATATTTCATCCAAATAATCATCCATAGTCCTACCGTCAGGCATTTCTAGTTCAAAGCTTCTGGAAAGTTTGTCTATTAATCCTTCGTCGTCCACTGTGTTGTTTTTTATGTTTTCTCTTTAAATTTCAAAAACTTACTTTTGCAAAGTAAGTAAAAGTAAGATAAGTATTTAGACTAATTAAATGACTTACTTAGCTTTGTAACGACAAAACAATAACTTGAACATCTAGGACGAAATCTTTTGTCCTCATTTTTCCTTAAAAAATACTTCCGTAGCTAGGCTATGCAAGGATTTTTTAAGAAAACTGAGAACAAAATTTTCTCGTCCAGATGACCAACTTATTATTTCGTCATTACTTTGGAAAGTTTTTTTGCATAATTCAGATATGCCAAATCTTTGAGATATCTTCGAGATTTGACATATATAAAGAAGAAGTAAGAAATATAATAGCCAACCCTATTTATTAAGAATTGAATGTCAACATCTTAATACTTCATACCTCTTACTTTATACTTATTACTTACTAAATTACACATTTTCTAAAAGAATTTCAAAGACTCAAATTAATATCAAATATTATGGAATCCATCCTTTCTAAATATGCCAAATTATTAGTTCATTACTGTGTAGAGCTACAGCCTGGCGAAAAATTATACGTCAAAAGTACCACACTCGCAGAACCTTTAGTCAGAGAAGTGTATAGACATGCGCTGCGGGCGGGTGGCATTGTGGAGTTAGATATTGAATTTAGAGGAAAGAATCGCATCTTCCTAGAAGAGGCAGAAAAGCACCAATTAGAGTATATTTCTCCTGTCTATAGACAGGCCATGGAAGAATTTGATGCTTATATTTATATCCGTGCGCCTTTTAATTTAAAAGAAAATTCTAATGTACCCAAGGGAAAATCGGGTATCAGAAGTCGTGCCTTGAAAGATTTATCTAATACCTATTTTAAAAGAACAGGCACCAGATCATTAAAAAGAAATCTTTGTCAATACCCTACCCAAGCAGCCGCTCAAAACGCAGGGATGTCTTTAGAAGAATATGAAAAATTTATTTTTAGTGCCTGCAATTTATATGCAGAAGATCCTCAGCAAGAATGGTTGAATCGAAGAAAAGATCAACAAAAAATCGTTGACCTTTTAAATAGTCGAGATAAAGTCCAGTATAAAGGAGAAGGTATAGATATTACATTCTCTACGGAGGGAAGAACTTGGATTAATTCAGATGGTCAGACCAATATGCCTTCTGGTGAAGTATATACTTGTCCTGTTGAAAATTCTGCTAATGGGGTCGTACATTTTTCTTTACCTGCCATCTATATGGGCGAGGAAGTAGAAGGGGTTACCCTATGGGTCAAAGATGGTTACGTAGAAAAATGGGAGGCTAAGCGAGGCCAAGCTTTTATGGATAAGGTACTCCAATTGGAAGGTGCTAGAAGATTTGGCGAAGCAGCGATTGGTACTAATTATAACATCAATCGATTTACCAAAAATATTCTTTTTGATGAAAAAATTGGCGGGACGATTCATATGGCATTAGGGCAATCTTATTTCCAAACAGGTGGTAAAAATCAATCAGATATTCACTGGGATATGATCGGAGATATGAAAAATGGCGGCGCGATTTACGCAGATGATGAGAAGATCTATGAGAATGGGCAGTTTCTCTTCTAGAAAAGGTCAAAGTGAGTTTAATTAGAAAAAAAGTGTTGTATTTAAGAAATACAGCACTTTTTTTTTGACCACTTTTAATAAGAGTCAAGCTTTATTATAAGTAGTACAAATTAATATGATTTTTTTTTGTAATGCAAAAGTTTATACTAAATTTGTTAGGACTTATACTTCATTGCAAACAATATTTAAGTAGGTTGAATCTATTAAATGTAAAATTTAATAAATGTATTTCCTTTTAATTCATTAAATTAATTTGTTTTTACAAGCTACTTATCATTACTAATTAATTCTCACTATTTTTTTAAAACTTAATTAAATGATCTTTAGAAAAATTTTAAACTCAATCCTTAGCTTTTGGGCTATTCTCTTTTTATTCAGCTTCCAACTGCAAGCACAAACTGTTTCAGGAACGGTATTGGATGCCGAGACTGGGGAAGCGCTTATTGGAGCGAATGTAGTCATTAAAGGCACGACCATTGGTACGATCACCGATATAGATGGTAGCTTTGATTTGAATGCAGAATCACTACCTGTAGACTTAGTCATTAGCTATACGGGCTTTAGTGATCAAACGATTAATGTCACGACTAGCAGTAATCTAACGATACGTTTGGAGACAGGCCTAAAGTTAGATGAAGTAGTGGTTACTGGTTCGCGTGGTAAACCCCGAACTATTCTAACCTCTCCAGTCCCAATTGATAATATCAATGCAGCTGAGCTAAAAGCAAGTGGACAAAAATCGGTTAATCAAATGATTAATTATAAGGTACCTTCTTTTAACTCTACGCCTCAAACTATTTCAGATGCCTCGGCACATTTCGATCCTTCTGAATTGAGGAATTTAGGCCCATCGAGAACCTTGGTATTAATTAATGGAAAACGAAAAAATCAAAGTGCCCAAGTGTACTTAAACAGAACCCCAGGAAGAGGGGAAGTAGGAACGGATTTTAAATCATTTCCAGCAGGAGCTATAGAACGAATTGAGGTATTGAGAGATGGTGCCAGTGCACAGTATGGCTCTGATGCAGTAGCTGGGGTAATCAATATCATTCTAAAAGAAAGAGTAGATGAAACAACCATCAATTTAGAGACAGGTGCTACGTATCAAGGAGATGGATTTAATTATGCTTTTGATATTAATCACGGTTTTAAATTAGGTGATAAAGGCTTTTTGAACTTAACAGGAGATGTATTCCATACAGATAGAACCAATAGAGCGGGTACACCTGGAGGCGATGGTTTGTTTGGCTTTTTATATTCTATCGACGCTATCCCTTTAGGTGCAGGTGGTCCACAAGAAGCTACCCCAGGGGTATTAGCAACAGCAGAACAAATTAGAGATGGAGACACCGATTGGCAAAGAGAAAATCCTGATTTAGGAATGAACGTAGGTATTCCAGAACAAGATAGATATTCCTTATTTGCGAATTTAGGTTTGCCCTATGATGGAGGAGAGTTTTATGTAAATGGAGGCTATACTTTTAGATATGGAAAATCATTTGCCTTATATAGAGTTCCATGGTGGCCAGGCGTAGGTGCTAACCGAGATAATAATCCTTTATGGACAGATAGATCTCAGCCATTCCAAGGATTCCAACCTACATTTGAAAGTGATATTAAAGACATCACCTTAACAGTTGGTAATAAGTTCTTTTTTAATGATTGGACCGCAGATTTGAGTCTGACAAATGGATCTAACGATGTTCAGTACTTAGTGTCCAATTCTGTAAATGTAGGCTTAGGGGCAAATAGTCCAACAGAAGTTGATCCAGGCGGATATAACTTTGCGAATACATTGGGTAATTTAGATTTATCTAGACAATTTGGAGAGGTATCATTTTCTGCTGGTGCAGAATTTAGAAGCGAAAGTTTTGAATCTAGAGCAGGAGAAGAAGCTTCCTATGTATCTGGAGGAGTACAATCTTTTCCAGGATTACAACCTTCGAATGCGCTAGATGAAAGTAGAACCAATATTGGTATTTATGCAGGTCTTGATTTTGACGTCAGCAAATCTTTCTTAGTTGGTGGTGCTTTGCGATATGAAAGTTTTTCTAAAATTGGCGATGGAGATAGTAGAAGCAATTTGTCTTGGAAAGTCAATGCTAGACAAATTTTAGGAGATAATAAAGGCGCTATACGAGCATCAGTCAGTACTGGCTTTAGAGCACCTTCTCTTCACCAAATTTATTTGAGTAATATCCAAACTTTATTAGTTGGAAATGAAGTGGCTCAACAAGGTACTTTTAATAATGTAAGTGATGTTACTAGAAACTTATTACAAGTCCCTCAATTAGACGTAGAGACTTCTTTTAACTTTACGGCGGGTTTAACCTATAGATTAACAGATAATTTATCTGCTACTTTTGATTATTATAATATTTCTGTAGATGACAGAGTATTGTTGACCAATCAGATTAGCACAGGTTCTTTACCCGACGGGAATAGTGTAAGAACAGGGCTGGAAAACGATGGTGTAGAAAGTTTCGTATTTTTTACTAATGCCGCAGATACCAAGACGCAGGGGATTGACTTAGTATTAAATTTAGATAATGTTCGAGCTGGAAGCAATGGCTCTCTAGGATTCACCGCAGCATTGAACTGGAATGACATAGAAGTAGATGCAGATGGTATTACCGTACCTCCTGTTTTTGCAGATAATAATATTGATATTTTCGGTAGAGAAGAAGTTGGTCGTATTGAAACGGGTAGACCAAATCTAAAAGCTTCTGTAGGTGTCTCTTATAAAACTGGTGGACTAAGATTCAACTTCAACAATACTTATTTTGGAGAGGTATCAGAAATACATCCTACCGATCCATCGCTTGACCAAGCATATAGTGGAAAAGTAATTACAGATTTAGTAGTTGGTTACGATATTAATGATAGAATCAATGTTAATTTGACTGCGAATAATTTATTTGATGTATATCCAGATGAGTTAAGAAATGGCGATGCTGATTTCAACGTGAATTTGGGTGGTCGATTCAAATATCCTTGGCACGTAAACCAATTTGGATTTATGGGAGGTATGTTTAAATTTGGTGCTACTATTAAACTCTAATCATACTATTGGATTAGAACAGAGAGCAGAGAATAGAGACGTATTTCGTTCAGACCTGCCAAGGCAATGCTCTAGATGTGTATACATCTAGAGCATTTTCAATTAAAGAGTTTGGGATCTTAATCTGCCAAAGCTCCGATCATCAAAAAAGCTCTAAGTTTTAAAAATTGTACCTTTACAATAAGCTACACCATCCCCAAAGACAAAATAGAGCAATTATCCCTTTAAAACTTTCCACCCTTGCTATTAGTCATAGGCTTAGATAATAAGCCCATTCTAAAGAGTCATCATTGAATAGGTAGACCTCAAAACAATACGATTTTGAAGTATTTCAACTACCATCAATCATTCCTTTTTTGTCCATTTTATAAATTCTATTAAGACATTCGTTCACGATTTAACCTAACTATGGGAAATGCACCTTTTGAAATTGAATCTGCCAAACCATTTTCTGAAAGTCTTATTTGGCAACTTAATCAAGACTTTTACAAAAACAAAGGAATGGATATCTGGCGATACGGAGAAGTGCCGCATAATATCACCAGTAGCTCTATGGTGGGTAAAACCTATGCAGAAATAATTTTTGCTTTTCTCAAAGACTTGGCGGCCAAAGGACAAAATAAAAGCACGGTATATATTTTGGAATTGGGCGCAGGCCACGGGCGATTGGCATTCCATGTGTTAAAGCATTTAGAACAACTCTCAGAAAAAGTAGATTTAGATCTCCCGCCCTATTGCTATGTACTAAGCGACATTGCAGAAGAAAATCTTACTTTTTTTGAAGAACACCCCCAGTTTAAATCCTATCATAAAAAAGGATTGGTAGATGTATCCTATTTTGATGCTATAGAGAGTCAAGTATTGGATTTACGATATGCTAACAAAAAGATTGCTTCCAACGATTTAGAACAACCCATCCTAGTACTAGCTAATTATTTTTTTGATTCTATTCCAAACGATTTATTCCACTTTAAAGATCAAGCGATCTCCACCTGCTCTATTCAATTGGATTCAAAAGTAGATCCAGTAGGCTTAGATGAAGCTAGTCTATTGAAACAATTAGAGACCAGTTATTCTAAGACTTTAATGGAGGCACCTTATTATAGAAATGAAGTGTATAATGACATATTAGAAGATTATCGCAAAGTCTTTGATAACACGTATCTGTTCTTTCCGCATAAAGGTTTACAATGTTTACATAATCTACAAACCCTTTCAAAGAAAGGCTTGATGATTATTTCTATGGATAAAGGATCCCATGATCTTCGGTCATTAAAAAATCAAAAAGAACCAGACATGGTCACGCATGGAAGTTTTTCTTTTTTAGTCAATTATCATGCTTTGGGTAGTTACTGTACAAAACAAGGAGGGCTTGCCCATTTCCCAATCTCCGCTAATAATGCCATTGAAGTTGCTTGTTTATTATTCTTAGAAGATGGGGAAACGTTTACACAAACGACACAAGCCTACCAACGATATGTCAATGATTATGGTCCTGATGATTTTAATAGGCTAAAGTTGTTTAGTTATCGACATGTGGCGAGAATGAGTTTAGAGGAAATCATAGGATTGCTAAGATTAGGAGCTTATGACTCTACCCTATTCATCAACTTTCTACCAAGGCTTAAGCAATTGTCTAAGCGGGTTAGTTTTGATCAAAGGACGGATTTAGCGAATGTCATGTATGCCACTTGGAATATGTATTATACCTTTAATGAACCTAAAGATTTAGCTTTTGAAATTGGCGGATTACTTTATCAACTAGGTTATTTCGCTCCCGCATTAGATTATTTTCAATATTCCATCGAACGATATGGGCATACTGCTGATGGATATTATAATCGGGCCTTATGTCATTACCAACTACGCGAGGATGAACAATTCAAGGAATTGGTAAAAGAAGCCAATGCTTTATTTCCCACTTTTGAAGCTTTGGAGCATTTAAATGCTTTAGATATGGAAGCAAAGTGAATACTTAATAGGTAAGTTTGTAGATAAAACAAAATTTTAAACTACTTCCTATATTCTGAACTACAAAAGGTATATGGCGGCTAAGCCGCAAATTCTTTTGAAAAACAAAAGAGGCAAAAGCCTTTTGTGAATTTCTTTTGTTCCTTTTGTAGTTCATATTTTTCTATTTCAAAAAGCCTCCCTACAAAAACGTCCAATCTAATAAATCCTAATATAAAGGATGTTATATTTACAAAATAAAACAGTTCTTTAAAAATCACCCTTCAAGCACAAAAATCTATTGTTTAAAAAACGTCCACCTAGAACACAATTAGGAAAACGCCTAAAAGATCCCTTTGGACACCTTATTCCATTGAAACGGGTACTCAATATGCTATTGGGCATCGTCAGTTATCGTCGCTTAAATATCGTGAATCGGTTGAATGTAGAAGGGATGGAACATTTAAAAGAATTACCTAAAAACAAGGTGTTATTTGTCTCAAATCATCAGACCTATTATGCGGATGTCATCGCTTTATATCACGTATTTTGTAGTACAAAATGGGGTATGAGTAACATTGATTTACCAGTATATTTACTATCTCCTAGAGTAAAGAATTTTTATATCGCTGCGGAGGAGACGATGTCTAGCAGTGGTTTTTTACCGAAACTCTTTTCCTATGCTGGAGCCGTCACGGTAAAAAGATCCTGGCGAGAAAAAGGTAAAGCCATCAAGAGAGGTGCGGATATTAGCGCCCCTGCCAAAATAAAAAAAGCCTTAGAATATGGTTGGGTCGTTACCTTTCCGCAAGGGACGACTACACCGAATGCCCCTGTGCGAAAAGGCGCAGCTAGTATGATACAACACTTAGATCCAATTATCGTACCCGTTACCATTAGTGGTTTCCGAGAGGCATTTGGTAAAAAAGGGCTTGCTATTGAAAAGAAAGGCGTACAATTAAAAATTTCGTTCGATGCACCCATTCAATTTGGGAAAGAGGCAACGGCCACTGATATCATGACTTTTTTAGAAAATCATTTAATTGAAAAGAAGGAGTCATAATTGCAGCATATTGCAACTAATAGCCACGATGGTTTGTTATTTTTCTAACTTAGATATATCCTTTTCAATAATAAGTACATGAACACAATTATCTTTAGGATATAATAATTGATCAATTTTTTAATTTATTGAATAGCACTCACGATGGATCAAAGCTCAAGAATAGCCAATTTACTGAAACACGGGAAGCTAAGAACGACCAATGCTAGAAGATTGGTTCTAGAAGAGTTTTTAAAAGCAGGACATACGGCCTTGTCTAGCTCTGAGATTGAAAAAAATATAGAAGATTTAGATAGAATTACCTTATATAGGACCATCAAAACCTTTGAGGAATCTGGAATTATACACCAAGCAGTAGATGTTAGTGGTCGTTCAAAATATGCCTTGTGCTCTGAATACTGTTCTTCGCATCAACATGAGGATCACCATGCTCATTTCTATTGCAAAAAATGTCAAAAAACAGTTTGCCTCGACGATGTAAAAATTCCTATCATTCAATTGCCTGATAATTTTAAATTAGAAGATAGTCAATTAGTCTTATCTGGAATTTGTGGCGAATGCGAATAGTTGAAGAATAAAAAAGACTATAAATAATATATGAAAAAAACAGTAGTAATTACAGGCGCATCAACTGGTCTTGGCCTAGCCACCGCACTCCTTTTCGCTAGAAATGGGTATGAAGTATATGCGACCATGCGTAATCTAAAAAAGAAACAAGCACTGGTCGACGCAGCCCAAAAAGAAGGCCTTGAATTGATGATTGAACAATTAGACGTGACCCAAACGGATAGTATTCACGATTGTATCAATACAATCGTGAGAAAGACGGGAAAAATTGATTGCCTGGTAAATAATGCTGGCGCTGGCTATATTCGGTCCACCGAACAAGCCACGATGGAGGATGTCCAATGGGTAACGGATGTCAATTATTTAGGGGTTGTACGCTGTACGAAGGCCGTGTTACCTTTGATGAGATATGCTAAAAAAGGGCATATCATTAATATTACCTCTGTTGGTGGTTTAGTCGGTCAACCCTTCAATGAATTTTATTGTGCCGCAAAATTTGCTGTTGAAGGCTATACCGAATCATTGGCTTCCTATGTAACAGAAAATTTTGGAATCCATTTTTCTTTAGTAGAACCAGGCGGCATCACTACCGAATTTGTTAATAATGTGATGGCACAGGTGGGAAGCTCCGGAGGAATGCTACAAGACGACTACTTACCCATATTACAACAGTATATAGGAGGCGCGCAGAAAAGGGCAGCTTCTGGGCAATCTCAAATCTATCAAACCCCAGAGCAAGTAGCGGAAGTAATCCTAGCAGTGGCCAATAGCGACACGCCACCTATTAGAACACGCACCTCTGATTGGTCTAATGAATTTTGTCAATTAAAAACAGCGGCTGATCCTGATGGAACTAAATCCGTACAGAAAGTTATTCAACAAACCCTAAAAGCATAGTTCTTAGACTTAGAAGGGCCTATCAGCAATGGCTGATACCTGCGGGAGCGCTACTGTGGGCAAGGATTGTAGCAGTCATTTAGAATGAAGATGTCGTGTTAGACCTTAAACAATGATAAGGTAATACTATCCCCTATTAGGCAGGGGTGATTGGTTCTGGAAATCATAAATCATACAACATACATCCACTGGTTAGGCGAAATAAAACTGATTTATGATTTATGATATATGATATAAGATTTGCTCACACGATCCATTCCTTGAGATAAAATCAATTTGACAGCTATATGCCTAGTTCTTAAAAAAGTAAGCCAAGGAGTATATTACTTCTGACATTCATTTGTCCCTCCAAAGGATTAACATTAAGTTTGTAAGAATTTCGAATGCATATAAGGTAGGAATTCAATTAAAATTAAAATCGCCCTCATAATCAAGAGACTTGTTCCCAAATAATTAACACCTATATGAAAATATCTTTTTCCGCTATTTTCTTCCAAAAAATAAGTCCGTAGCGGGGCTATGCACTGATTTTTTGGAGAAAACTAGCAAAAAAATCTATAATTCATATAAGTATTCCTTATTTAGAAACAAGTCTAATACATGGCACAAAATTTAAGCGTAAACCTATACTGCAAACGGTGTAAAATTATTAAATGATTTGATTGCTAGATGGCTTGTATCACGTTGACAATCAAGCAATAAAACAATCATTTTGAAAATCACTTTTTTATCCTGTTTGTAGTATAAACACTAATCACAATATGCTACAAAAAGTAAGAGTTGATAAATGGTTATGGAGTGTCCGAATATTTAAATCTCGAAGCAAAGCAACAGACTGCTGCAAATCGGGCAAAGTCAAGATAGATGGCAAACCAGTCAAACCTTCCTATTTACTAGTAAGGGATGAGGTACTGGAAGTAAAAAAGGAAGGATTCGATATGACCTACAAAGTAATTGATTTGTTGGATAAAAGA
>CALJIY010000394.1 GCA_937973945.1 uncultured Saprospiraceae bacterium
GGAATAAGATGTAATTTTTAAAACATAGTTCTTCACTTATTTTAAAAGTGATTAAATCCCTATTCACTAAGAAATAGAAATTACAAAAACAGTATTATTAATCACATTATCTAATTAATTGTCTTTTGTTAGTCAGCTAAATGCTTATTTAAATTGACAATTGATTGATTATTTTTTTTCAAATCAGATATAGATATACTATATACGATACTAGCACTTTTTTTTATGATGAGCCTTTTTGCATTATATCCGTTACCTTCTGTTAATGTCCACTTTCCAAATAAACTAGTATCTCCTCCCTTTACTTCATTAAAATGAATATGATAGAGTATATTCTCATTTATGGTATCCAAAGGGCTAACTGTTCCACTCTTTAAGGAAAGTGTGTGATGTTTGCTTAATAAAACCTGCGTTTCGTAGGATTCAAAAGTGTTTTGTCGATGAAGACAGCCGATCATTAGAAATAGTGGAAGTAATAGAATGTATTTTATTTTATTCATCGCATAATTCTTTGACAAGTTCTTCAAATGCATCAGCATTAAAAAGTTGTTGGATACTATTTAAATTATTAAATTCGTTTTGCCAAATATACGCAATATCTCCAGCAAAATAATATAAATGCATCCATTCATGTATTAAAGTACCAGATCTATTTTTATCAGTAGCATTCCAATAGCTTGGATTACACAATCTTACATCCGTAAAATGCAAGACTGGGAAACTCCATGCCAGAGTATTAGTTCCGCAATTACCTTCACCATTATTTTCTATTTGAAATTTTCTAGGATAAGGGTATCTTCTAATGTGTTCAAATAAAAAGGAAATATACGATGCAACCGCCGTAGAAGAAGTTCCTCCAAAATTATTGTATAATGCATCTTTAACCTCCTGTGGACCTATTCCATCAAAGTCATTTAATTTTTCAATTGCACAATCTAGCATCTGTAAAGCTCTTTGTTCATCTTCTGCAATAATATGAGATTCACCAACAGAACAACCCTCACAGTTAGGTGGACCAATGTCAGTAGATGGTAATGGATCAGTACAAAAACTTTGCATCTCACCCAATGATTCTATTCCTAATGTAGGAAGCATGGTATAGAAAGGGCCTATGCAATCTTCTAACATGTTCTCTATAATCATTAATGCTTCTTCATTAAATGCTTCTCGATTTGCCATTTGATCACATCCACTAATATTACTTAGTGCATCTCTAAGTTCTGGGGTAGCTTGAAGTCCATGGGTTTGAAAAAAAGATGAGATGGCAAATTCACATATTAATTCAGGAGAAATTAAATTTGAACCACTTCCTTCATTTCCCCATGTGCTAGGATCAATTACTGGGTTCTCTCCTGGATCAAAAGGTGGATTGGCTCCTGGGTCAGGGGCAGAACCACCGCCACCACCGCCACCTAGTCCTGGTACGCCACCACTTTGGCCGCCGGGTTGGTGCGGTCCAATACCGTCTTGATCATCACCACCAGTACAGAATTCAACTACAACATAATATAGCGTACCATTACAGCTTCTTTCGCTACCCATTTCTTGCAATGCAATATGAGCTTTACAATAGGGAAGTATAAAACTTATACAACTTCTTGTATCTGCTGCATCGGTTAAATAAGATTCCTCATTTTGGTCAAACCAGTCTGAAAATTGGTTGTCTTTAAATCCAAAAATGGCATCATCATATATAATAAAATTGGCTATAAAACCTAATAAGTTTTTCCAATAGAAAGTGTTGGTACCGTTATCATAAGCTGGTAGATAATCAGTAACATCTGTCCGTAATGCTAATTCGTAAAAGAGTTCTTCTTGATTGACTGCAATATGTAAGACAGCCGTAGTGAAAGTACTATTTGATTTAGCGAAAGGCAATGCGTAGAGGTATTGACCTCCTCCTTGATAATTCAATTTCGCCTGCCCCCAAAGTGGAAAACCTACTTGACGTACATAGTCTCCAACAAAGGGGTTTGTCAAGTGATCTTTAGCCATTGCTAATTTTATTTTGTCAACCCTAGCTTTGTTGCTTATATCAACAATGGTGTCATGATCTGCAATGCCATTAAAAAACTTGTCTAAAAGAGGATCGGTGTCTACGATACTTTCCAAAGTGACGGTATCTTCTACGGTAGGTGGCTGCTCTAAAATTTCTTCTTTTTGGCAGGAAAAAAGGAAGAGTAAACAGGCTAGAACAAAGCCTAGTTTTAATTGATAATTCATACAAATTGGTTTAAGAATAAACCGGAGGGATATCTATTCAGGTGATAAAATGGTAAGGGAGGATTAATGTAGTCAATGCATTAACAACAGGTGCAATAATGAAGTTATAACAAATTAAATGCAAGAGGTGAGACTGTAAAAATAATGAATAGAAATAAAACGTAATGTCACAGTTTTACGATTTTAAACCTAAACCTAAACCTGAGTTTTATTGAGAAACAAACAATGTCACTAAAAATGACAAATACAATGTTTTTTATTGGAAAATAATTCTTTCTGACTTCTAAAACAATGACCCCTGCTCCGCAAAACTCATCGGATTTTCTAGTTCCAACAATTTTCTTTTCATATCTAAACCATAATAATAGCCTTGTAGCTTTCCGCTTTTGGCGATGACGCGGTGACAGGGTACGACGATGGGAATGGGATTATTTCGATTGGCTTGTCCTACTGCGCGCATTTTATTAGCGTCACCGAGCGTACTGGCAATGGAGGAATAGCTGGTGGTATGACCGTAAGGAATGGTAATTAATTCTTGCCAAACTTCT
>CALJIY010000395.1 GCA_937973945.1 uncultured Saprospiraceae bacterium
TTGGATGGCAGCACCGATTGCAACTACCTCATCTGGATTTACACTCTTATTTGGCTTCTTACCAAAGAATTTTTCAACAGCCGCTTGGATGGCAGGAATTCTGGTAGAACCACCTACTAAGATTACTTCGTCTAAATCAGAATTAGTCAAACCTGCATCCTTCATCGCCTCTTGGCAAGGCTTTAAAGTTCTTTGTACCAAGTCATCTGCTAATTTCTCAAATTCCGCTCTAGATAACTTTAATACTAAGTGCTTCGGCACACCATCAACAGCCGTTACATACGGTAAATTGATTTCTGTAGAAGTTGAAGAAGATAATTCAATCTTCGCCTTTTCCGCAGCATCTTTTAGACGTTGTAAAGCCATCGGGTCTTTACGTAAGTCAATATTTTCTTGCTTCTTGAAAGAGTCTGCTAAGTGATTAATAATCACCTTATCAAAATCATCACCTCCTAGGTGTGTATCACCGTTAGTTGATTTTACTTCAAATACACCATCTCCAAGATCTAAGATAGAAACATCAAATGTTCCACCCCCTAAATCATATACTACGATGGTCATGTCTTTGTCCAACTTATCCATTCCATAAGCCAATGCTGCTGCAGTTGGCTCATTGATGATTCTTTTCACCGTCAAACCAGCAATTTCACCTGCCTCTTTCGTTGCTTGACGCTGAGAATCATTAAAGTAAGCTGGTACGGTAACGACTGCTTCTGTAATACCAGTACCGATGAAATCTTCTGCTACTTTTTTCATCTTTTGCAAGATCATTGCAGAAATCTCTTGCGGCGCATACATACGGCCGTCTATATCTACCTTTACGGTATCATTGTCTCCCTTAAGGGCTTTATAAGCTGCTTCTTTTGCTTCGCCTGCTACCTCAGAGTATCTAGAACCCATGAATCGCTTAATAGAAGATATCGTTCTTGTTGGATTCGTAATGGCTTGACGCTTTGCAGGGTCACCTATTTTACGCTCTCCATTATCTAAAAAAGCCACAACAGATGGTGTCGTTCTTCTTCCTTCCTCGTTGGCAATTACCTGAGGCTCATTACCTTCCATCACTGCCACACAGGAGTTGGTTGTACCTAAATCTATTCCTATGATTTTACCCATTTTACTAAAATTTTACTTTATTATGTTTACAATTAGGATGTGATTCCTTTTAAAATAGAGCGTTTGACAAAGAATGAGTACGCCTTATTAGGAGTCTCTATTCTCTGTTCTCGCATCTCTACTCTCTATACTATTCTCAATACTTGTGCCATTGCCAAAATCAAGGGTGCCTCGTGTCAAAGGGGCAGAAAAGCAGACAAATAGGGTAGTTTGCTAAGATTTTTTTAACAGGTAAGGGTGACTAAATGGCAGGTGATAGGGGAATAGTCTACTTATTTATTTCAATTCCTCCAAATAAGCATCTGCTGTAGCCATCAATCTCTCCTGCTTCTCCGCCGGCATCTTATCATACATCCGCACCAACATCCCCAACCGAGGATTTTTTAAAAAGAAATCCCGATGTACATTCATAAACCGCCAAAACAAGGCATCCCAGGTCATTTGCCAATCTCCTTTTTTGAAATTACTCATCTTCTTGAGGTAATTACTCCCGCTAATGTATGGCTTAGTAGCCATGAGTCCACCATCTGCGAATTGGCTCATACCATATACATTAGGAACCATCACCCAATCATAGGCATCTATAAAGAGTTCCATAAACCAGCGATAGACTTCATCAGGATCAAATTCGCATAAGAGCATAAAATTGCCCAACACCATCAATCGCTCAATATGATGGGCATAGCCCGTTTGTAATACTTTTTTAATGGTTTGGTCGATAGGGGGAATACCCGTGGTACCATTCCAAAAAGATGCTGGAATTTTTCTATTAAAGCCCCAATAGTTTTTAGTGCGTTCTTCGGTTCCCTTTAATTCATATAAGGCTCGAATAAATTCCCGCCAGCCAATAATTTGTCTAATAAAACCTTCTACTGAATTAAGCGGCACAGCTTCCTTTTCGGCATAGGCTAGCGTAGTATCTATTATTTCTTGTGGTGTGAGCAAACCAATATTGAGCATCGGTGTGAGGACGCTATGATTTAAAATAGAAGCTTCTGCTACAATGGCATCTTCATAGGGACCAAATTCCCAAAAGCGAATTTCTAAAAATTGCTGCAACCATAAACGGCTATCTTCATAGGTAATAGGGTAGAACGGTTGATCGGAGAGCGTACCGTAATGGGCACTAAAATACTTTTGGGTATAAACCAAAGCTTCCTCGTAATAAAGATTCGTTTTTGGAAATTGGACAGCAGGTGGCGTTTTTCCTCTAGGGTATTTTTTTCGATTGTCTGCATCATGCGACCATTTTCCACCGAGTGGTTTACCTGCCGCATCTAATAAAATATTTCTTTGCTGTCTTTGGTGGATGTAAAACTTAGTATGAAAGAACTTTTTTTTGTCTTTAAAAAAAGCAGCCAAGTCTGGAACGGTGTTTAGAAACAAGGGATTGTCATATTGCACTAGTTGAATGCCTGTCTTCTCTGCCCCCGCCTGCAAGCGTTTGCTGAGCCAATTATCAGTAGGGTCTAAATAGTGAATCGTTTGAACGCCTTTCTCTTTTAAATAGGGAATTAGTTGGCGTATATCTGCTATTTCCTGTGTCGCTTCTACATAGTGCACCTCTATTTTTTGCTCTATTAAATAGTCTTTATAAAACTGCATCGTCGCCCGATGGTATGCGATCTTCTGTTGATGAAAACGATACTGCTTAAAGAATAAATATTCTTCTACTAGATAGATGGGAAAGCCGTTTTCCAGTAAAGAATTCGATTTAAATAGTTGATGTGGGAAGAGTAGGTTAATCGTCGTTTTCATGAGGTATTCAACAAAGAAGGTGCTTCTTTGTTTTGGAATAGATGGATTGTCGAAGTTTGTATATAATGCCATCAAGACCTTCAATATCGACAATCCACTGCCAAAGCTAAGTCCGCTTCCCCACTGGAACCGACGCTTTATCTTTTGCTGACTCTGGACCAGCCTTTAGCCTATCAATTTTTCTCGGTATATATTTATTCTCAGGGAATAAATACATGTAGAAATCCCAATCGGTATTAGGACCTCTCATTTTTCGATTGAATATCACGCCATCCATTACTTTGTTAATAGGAGTGGTCATATAGAAATTGCCTAAAGGTCTAGACAAGTACCCGTCTAACGACAATCCTTTAAGGGGTAGGAAGTAATTATTATGTGCGGCAGTTCCTATTAAATATTCTACACTATTCTTTAAAGGAGCATCAATAGTTCTTGGCGGGGTTTCTCCATATTGTCCTTCATAAGCTGTGAAGCCAATGGTGTAGACTTTATCGCCATATTTTTCTTTGATATAATTGCCCATCATATCGTGTTTCTTGTAATGGTTCGCTAATATTTGTAGGGCTTTACTTTTCATCCTGATTTGGGAAGAGTTGTACAAAAAATGGCTAGTGGCGCCCCAACAGATAATTTTTTTATTAGGATATTTCTCTTTAAGCCAAACTAAATTATTGGCCATTTGCCGATCTCTATGTTCAGTACCTAATTTTAAATCAGCAATTAATAAGCTTAGATTTTTGATTGTTTGAAGCCAGAAAGCAGATTCATCCGAGTGATGGGTGCTTATTACGGTCTCCAATTTTTCTAAAAAAGTAATACTGGAAAGGGCCTTTTTTTTCTTAAACTTTTTTATTTTATTATGTCTTGCATAAGAAAAGAATGTTTCTAAATCTGCTAATTGATTTTGGTAAACCGCCACATCCTGAAAGGTGTTGATATAGGCAGTAAGCTCTTTTACCAGATGATCAGCGTCTAATTTCTGGAGCAATTGATTATCAAAACCAGCAATCATTAGTTGCTGTTTTTCTTGTAGTCGCTGCTCCATATAAGTGACAAAGGGTTTAAATTCTTCTATAGCGGACCACAGTGGAAAAATACTTTTCCCTAAAGCATCTCGTACATCATGGCCTTCCTGGATCATCGACCATGCCTTATGCCCTGCATAAAAGCTAGTCTCAAAGGCGACGACCTCAAATCCCATTTCCTCATGTAAATATTTAATCAATTTGATTTTAGTCTCAAAGGTGGTCGCTTCCCCATGCGATTGTTCACCAAGCATCACAATTTCTGCATCTCCGATCTCTTTTTTGATTTGATCGAAGCCTTCAAAATTTTTATTGTAGGCAGCTAC
>CALJIY010000396.1 GCA_937973945.1 uncultured Saprospiraceae bacterium
AAATACAGAAACTGCCACCTATGCGAAGCCATGTGTGGATTAGAAATAAAAGTCCAAGACAAAGAAGTCATCAGCATCAGAGGCGATAAAGAAGATCCATTTAGCAGAGGACATATCTGTCCAAAAGCATTAGGCTTAAAAGATATATACGAAGATCCCAATCGCTTAAAACAGCCTATTAAAAAGACAGCCGATGGATGGGAAGAAATTAGTTGGGAAGCAGCTTTCGATGAGGTGGCAGAACGACTCCTGGCGATACAAGCCAAACATGGGATAGAATCCGTTGGCGTATACCAAGGTAACCCATCCGTACATAACTTAGGGACTACCCTATTCTCTCCTAATTTTGTCAGAGCCTTACAAACAAAAAATCGTTTTTCTGCAACCTCCGTAGATCAATTGCCGCATCATTTGGCAGGCATGTATATGTTTGGTCATCCGAGTTTGTTGCCTATTCCAGATATTGACCATACCGATTATTGGGTGATTATGGGCGGCAATCCATTAGTATCGAATGGGAGTATAATGACCGCACCAGATGTAGCCAAAAGAATGCGAGCCATTCGAGAAAGAGGCGGAAAAGTCGTTACCATAGATCCAAGGTATACCGAAACTTCTGCAAAAGCAGATCAACATATTTTCATAAAACCCGGTACAGATGTTTGGTTGTTAATCGCTATGATTAGAGAAGTCTTTGAAAGAAACTGGGTAGATTTAAAACACTTAGAGTCTTGTATCGAGGTAGAGGATATTGCCCAATTAAAAGCTTTAGTAGCGCCCTATACGATAGAAATGGCGAGTGCCAAGACAGGTATTCCAGAAACAATCATCCGTACCTTAACCAAAGAATTTACCAACGCTAAAGCAGGTATCTTTTACGGCCGTTTGGGTATTTCTGTGGTGGAATTTGGTGGCTTGAGTCATTGGTTATTAAACTGTCTCAACATCATTACAGGCAATATGGATGTACCTGGTGGAATGATGTTTCCGACCCCAGCCTTTGACGCCATCGGCAATAAACCTAAAGGAAAAATTCGATTTAATAGATGGACAACTAGAGTTAGAAAATTGCCAGAATTTGGTGGAGAGCTGCCTTCCGTGACTTTAGCAGAAGAAATATTAACTCCTGGCGAAGGACAGATTAGGGCAATGGTTACTTCTTGTGGGAATCCTGTATTGTCCGTGCCTAATGGGAATAAATTAGATGAAGCTTTTGAGCAATTAGAGTTTATGGTTTCTATTGATATTTATCTAAATGAAACTACTCGACATGCGGATATTATTTTACCGCCTGCTACTGGTTTGGAAGTACCCCATTATGATATTGCCTTTAATCAACTAGCCATTCGGAATACGACAAAATTCTCTCCTCCTATTTTTGAAAAAGCTGCCACTGCTAAATATGACTACGAGATTTTTACAGAATTAACCAAACGATTACAAGCAGATAAATTACCAACAGACGAAGAACAACGTAAAAGAATTGAACAGTCCTACCAATTAACACCAGAGATGTTAATAGATGGTGGATTGCGAAAAGGGGGCTATGATTTGACGCTACAAACCTTAATGGAACATCCACATGGAATTGATCTAGGTCCATTGAAAACAAGATTTCCAGAGCGGCTGCATACCCTTGATAGAACGATCCATTTGATCCCAGAAATATTTGAAAAAGATTTAGAGCGCTTAGCGAAGGCTAGTCATCGAAGTGAGGAATTACTATTAATTGGCCGTAGACATCTTCGAAGTAATAACTCTTGGATGCATAATAGTCAGCGCTTAGTGAAAGGGAAAGATCGCTGTACCTTATTAATGCATCCTAAAGATGCACTAGAGCGAACCATCTCCAATGGAGATCAAGTCAAAGTAAAATCTAGGGTCGGTGAAGTAGCCATCGCAGTAGAAATTTCTGAAGAAATTATGGAAGGCGTCGTGAGTATTCCTCATGGTTGGGGACACCATCGTAAAGGTATTAAAATGGACATTGCTCAAGCACATCCTGGCGTCAGTGTCAACGATCTAACAGATGATGCTTTTATTGATGAACTTTCTGGTAATGCGGCTGTTAATGGCGTACCGGTAGAAGTGGAGATGCTTGCTTAGTATAGAAGGTCGTCAACTTAAAGAGTGTATGTTTAAATACGCATAATTGAACGCGGATTTAACTGATTTATGCTACAATAAGCTGTCTTTATTTTTTAAGTCGACGACATTCCACTGCAAGTGATCGGATGAATCAATTGACTATCCTAGCTTCATTATATACTCCTTTAAATTTAAGAATGGAATTAACAGCAGAAATTAAAAAATATATAGATAACAGCGTGCTGTGCTGGCTAGCGACAGTATCCGCAGAGGCTATACCAAATGTTTCGCCAAAAGAAATATTCAATTACTACGGAGCAGACAAGATCATTATAGCAAATATCGCTTCTCCCCAAACCGTTCGGAACATTAGTCAGAACGAACATGTTTGTGTAAGCTTTATTGACATTCTGATACAAAAAGGATGTCAAATAAAAGGGAAAGCAAAGATTATAAAAAAAACGGAGGCTGAATTCTCAGACATGGAGAAAATATTGATAGCGATGACAGGTGGTCAATTTCCTTTTTCCAGCATCACCGCCATATCTATAGAACAAGTCAAACCAATTATTGCACCTAGGTATATATTGTATCCGGAGACGACGGAAAGCGAACAAATAGAAAGTGCTAAAAAGACCTATTTTAGAAGTTGACTTAAGAAAGAATTGCATTTTTAAGTAACTTCTTAGTAAAAGAAGTTTGAAAACTTCCTAGATTACTATAATTGTATGATATTTGCGCCTCAAATAGAAGCATAGAAATTTATGAGTACACAGACTAAAACAGCAGATGATTTTTATTGGGTAGATGATAGAGAGCCCCATTTTCAAAGAAGGAAAGAAATCCTAGCCGCTCATCCAGAAGTAAAAGAACTATTTGGGGTCAATCCTAAATTAAAATATGTAACGGTAGCCATTGTGTTGATACAAATGGTGGTGGCATTGAATATACATAAACTGTCTTGGCTGCCTTTTTTATTAGTTACTTATATTGTAGGAGCTACCATCGCATCCGCTTTGTTGCTAGCGATTCATGAAATCACGCATAATCTAGCCTTTAAGTCCAAAAAATATAATAACTATTTGGCGCTAATTGCCAACCTTCCAATCGTGGTGCCTTATGCGATGTCCTTTAAAATCTACCACTCTATGCATCACTGGGATCAAGGGAAGGATGGAATAGATGTAGACATACCAACCGTAGCAGAAGCGAACACCTTTAGAGGCATTATAGGAAAAATGTTTTGGTTTTTAAATCAAATCTTTGCCTATGCTTTTCGACCAATATTTGTCAAGCCGATCAAATTAGAGAAATGGCAGGTGTATAATATCATTTTTCAAGTGGCAGTCATGGCGGTCTTCTTACCCTTTGCAGGTTGGGAAGGAACCTTGTTCTTGTTATTGTCCTTATTCTTTGCAGGGAGTATTCATCCTACTGCAGGTCATTTCATATCAGAACATTATGTATTTGAAGAAGGTCAGGAGACCTATTCTTATTATGGCCCTTTAAATAAAATTACGTTTAACGTCGGCTATCATAATGAACACCATGACTTTCCAACGATTCCCGGTAGTCGATTGCCAGAACTGAAAAAAATTGCGCCAGAATATTATGACCACCTGCATTCTTATAATTCTTGGGTGGGCGTAATCATTGGCTTTATTTTCAATCAAAAAGTTACTTTGTTTTCTAGAACTAAGCGGAAATAGTTGGAAACTTCCAACTTCAACCTCAACTTCAAGCGCAATCTCTATTAGGTGTAGATAAGTTCAGATTATGACCTTGCTCCTAAGATTTAGCTAAGAATGTCCAGTTTTGAGTTAGAAGTTGTAGATAAAAAATCCAAGCATACAATAGACAAAAAACATCATGGATGAAATCATTCTAGGCAATTTAGATCATCTATTGGCGCTTGTTTTTGGTATCCTCCTACCCTATATTGCGGTTTTCCACTCCCAGCCAGAATTGAAGAACATCGTCTTTGATACTTCAGCAAAAATTCAAGTTTACTATAGCAATAGTTTGCTACAATGGATCGGGGTTATTTCCATCCTTACGCTATGGTATTTTAAAGATCGATTCTATGTAGACTTGGGCTTAGGAAGCCCTCAAATGAGTCCTTTAGCATGGATGTTGATCATTGGCTTCATCATTTGGTATTGTCTTGACACTTGGTGGGAAATACGTAATGCCACCAAAATAGCGGCCACTAAAGAGAAATGGCGGAAGAATATTCCCTTTTTACCAGAAAATTGGCAGGAATTACGACATTTCTTCTTTGTTGCCTTTACTGCAGGGGTGTGTGAAGAGATCATCTTCAGAGGCTTTTGTATCCAATATTTTCTTGCTTGGAACCTAGATAATCTATTAGGCACTTGGATTTCGATATTAATACCTGCTTTCCTTTTCTCGATCGGCCATGTGTATCAAGGTTATTTAGCTGTTTTAAAAACCTTATTAATGGCGGTGTTGCTAGGATGGGTATTTATACTAACAGAATCCCTCTGGATACCTATATTATTACATTTTTTGGTAGATGTAATTAGTGGGTATGTAGCAATGAAAATATTGGAAAAGGACTAAGAATAAGGGCTGATAAGGCAAGGAAGTAGCTAGAAAAAAAAATTCCTGCATCTTAAGAAGGAACCAAGATGCAGGAATCAACAACTAAAATAAACAAACATACTATGAGAAAACTAAGACAAATATATATATAATTTAATCTATATAAAAATTTTATTATGCATTTTGTGTGATAAATGTAAAAAAAGGTAATATTTACAAGGTATGTGGTCATATTGATTTAACAAAAGGTAATAGACTTAGGTAAATTAAAGACTTGGTAAGTTTTTGAAACAAGACTTGATAAGTTTTTGAAACTTCCCAAGTCTCCTTAAAAGCTAATTTTCTACTATTACTACCTCTAGCTTCTTACATATTCCTACCAAATAAGTTGAATCTACTCTATATTTGCGCCAAAATATTCGACTGTACACAAACTTCAAAAACTAAACTATATTAATATGAATTTTGACTTAATTGTAATTGGTTCTGGACCAGGAGGTTATCCTGCTGCCATTCGGGCTTCTCAGCTAGGATTGAAGGTAGCTGTAGTGGAAAGAGAGCACCTAGGCGGAATTTGTCTGAACTGGGGCTGTATTCCTACTAAAGCTTTATTAAAAAGCGCACAAGTTTTTGAATATATCTCTCATGCGGAGGATTATGGAATTACAGTAGGTAATGCCAAGTCTAATTTTGACGCAATGATAAAGCGGAGTCGTGGCGTAGCAGACGGCATGAGCAAAGGGATTAATTTCCTTTTTAGAAAAAATAAGATTACCGTCATAGATGGAACAGGGAAACTAGCTCGAGGCAAAAAAGTAGAGGTAACGGATAAGGATGGTAAAGTAACTAGCTATGAGGCTAAAAATATTATAGTCGCTACTGGTGGCAGAGCTAAACAATTGCCAAGCTTACCAATTGATGGAGAAAAGGTAATTGGCTATAGAAAAGCCATGTCTTTAGCTACACAGCCTAAGAAAATGGTTATTGTCGGTGCAGGGGCGATTGGTGTTGAGTTTGCTTACTTCTACAACGCTATTGGGACAGAGGTAATCATTGTAGAATTTATGGAACAAGGACTAGTGCCAAGAGAAGATGCGGATATTTCAAAGGAACTAAGCAAAGTATACAAGAAGAAAGGAATCAAGACCTTAGCTAATTCTTCGGTTGAATCAGTGGATACCTCTGGCAAAGGCTGTAAGGTCAGCGTAAAGAGCAGAAAAACAGGGAAGGAAGAAATTATTGAATGTGATGTCGTATTATCTGCTGCAGGCGTTAGTCCGAATACAGAGAACATCGGTTTAGAAGCATTGGGCATCAAGACAGAAAGAGGTTTGATTCAAGTAGATGAATTCTACAAAACTAACGTAGATGGTATCTATGCGATTGGAGATGTAGTACCTGGCCCTGCGCTAGCGCATGTTGCGACAGCAGAGGCAATTATTTGTGTAGAAAAGATTGCCGGTCACCATCCAGAACCAATTGACTATAATAACATCCCAGGCTGTACTTATTGCTCTCCTGAGGTCGCTTCTGTGGGTTATACAGAAAAGGCAGCCAAAGAAGCAGGTTATGATTTAAAAGTTGGGAAATTTCCATTCTCTGCCTCTGGTAAAGCCAGTGCGGCTGGTGCCAAAGAAGGCTTCGTAAAAGTTATTTTCGATGCTAAATATGGCGAGTTATTAGGTGCCCACATGATCGGTTCTAATGTAACAGAAATGATTGCAGAAATCGTAGCCATTCGAAAATTAGAAACTACAGGACATGAGCTAATTAAGACCATCCACCCCCACCCTACGATGAGTGAGGCCATTATGGAGGCGGCTGCAGCGGCTTATGATGAGGTGATTCATTTGTAAAAAAAAGAAGTCAGATCGCTACGCTGTCAGAGGTCAGAATGCTGCGCTGTCAGATGCGAGCTTGGCGTCAACATGATACATCTGACTTCTGACAGTCCTGCAAGGACGATCTGACTTCTGACTTCTTTTTAAAACTATAAAGACAAACAACTATATGGCAACAGTAGAAGATTTTAAAAAATACGTAGCAGACGTACAAAATAGAACAGGCTATACAAAGCCCACTGCATTCGGTTTAGGTATTAGAAAAACCAAAGGCGACAAAACATTGGAAGTATTCTATCCAATGATCAATTTTGAAACGGCCTATGGAACGGCGGCATTATTACAAGATGTTACGGGCTATGATTCCAATAGCAATGGATTTGTAAGCGTCAATAAAGCTCAACTCCAAGAAGCCTTCAATAAATTTGAAGCCTTTCATAATGAAGTAGAAAAGCACCCTAATATTACGCTTATCCACCAATTGCTTCACCAGTTAAAAGAAGTGGAAGGCTATGCGACAATAGATATTATAGCCTACTTTTTATTTGATAAAGATACTGGGGTAGAGACACCAGAGGAAGGATACTTTAAGACACAATGCTTGTCTCAATTACTAGTAAAGCCACACCAAATCGGCGTAGCTGGTATTTTTGGTAAAATGATTAATGTGGCTTGGACGAATAAGGGCCCGATTTTACCAGAAGATTTAGCATCAGAAAGAATTAAGGCTACCTTTCAAGGGGAGGTCTTGACGGTAAGCCATGTAGATAAATTTCCTTATATGGTGAATTTCCATGTACCAAATGGTGTAAGAATTGTCTCAGGAGATCGAGTACGTTTAGGCGCTTACCTAAGTCCGGGTACCACCGTCATGCCAGCAGGTTTCATTAATTTTAATGCAGGCACATTAGGGAATGCCATGGTAGAAGGTCGTATTTCTGCGGGCGTTGTCGTCGATAAGAATTCTGATATTGGCGGCGGTGCTTCTATTATGGGTACCTTATCTGGCGGAAACAAAAACGTGATCTCGATTGGTCAGAAATGTTTATTAGGCGCGAATGCCGGAACGGGTATTTCTTTAGGGAATGGTTGTACGGTAGCTGCGGGGGTATATGTGACGGCAGGTTCAAAAGTATCTTTATACAACGACAACAAAGAACCTGTTGATATAAATGGGAAGGTAGTAGCAGAAGGTGATAATATCGTAAAAGGAATGGAGCTGAATGGTAAAGATAACTTACTATTCATTCACAACTCTCAAACAGGAAAATTGACTTGCCGACCAAATCATTCCTTGATTGAATTGAATGCAAGCCTGCACTAGAAAGATTAGGAGTTTTTTGAACACTGAGGCACAGAGACACAGAGTTTAGATACTCACTACTTGCAACTCTGTGCCTCAGTGACTCCGTGTTCACTCTTCCCTAAATGGCGACAGCCATTCTCACAAACTCATTACTTACACACTATGGTTCAAGTTTTTGTAACAGGAGGCACATTTGATAAAGACTATAACTTCATTACTGGTGAGTTATATTTTAAAGATACCCACCTAAAAGAGATGTTTGAGCGAGGTCGCTGCACCGTAGATATTGACATCAAAACCTTAATGATGGTAGATAGCTTAGAGATCACGGACGATGATCGGGCTATCCTTGCCCATAACTGTAAGAGATGTTTAGCAAAAGATATCGTTATTACACATGGAACAGATACAATGGTGGAGACGGCAAAATATCTGGCAAAACAGAAAATTCGACAAAAAGTTATTATATTGACAGGCGCGATGATTCCCTATGCATTTGGTGGGTCTTCTGATGGTTTCTTCAATTTAGGGAGTGCCTTAGCTTTCGCTCAAGCTTTATCACCAGGAGTATATGTGGCCATGAATGGTCGGTATTATAATTGGGATAATGTCCGAAAGAATAGACAAACTGGCTTTTTTGAGGCTTTGCCAACTACTTAGATCGTTTTCAAGAAATATAGGTGGACAACACTTTAAAAGTCTAACGATTAATCAAAAACAAAAAATCGTTCGTTCATCGCCAAAACCCTACTAATCATCTAATTTTTTATTATGCAGATAGATAAAGACCTAATTTTAAAATTGGAAAAATTGTCCAGATTAAAATTGTCCGATACAGAAAGGACAGAAATTCAAAAAGACTTGACCAATATTATTGGAATGGTCGAAAAACTACAGGAATTAGATTTAACAGAGGTAGAGCCTTTAGTCTATGTTACGGATGAAGTAAATGTCTTTAGAGCAGACGAGGTAAAACATCAAGTGGATCGATCTAAAGCATTATCGAATGCACCAGATAAGAACGAGGCTTATTTTAAAGTGAGTAAAGTTATTGATTTGTAAGACTTTAGACTTAGACTTGGTAAGTTTTAAAAACTTCCCATGTCTTCCAATAACGAAATTTCGTCGTTTTTTAAACGAAACACGTCTCCGTTCTCTTCTCTGCTCTCTGTTCTAAAAAAAAACATACATGGAACCAATTATCTCAATTAAGGAATTAAGGAAGACCTACATCATGGGTTCCGAGAAAGTGCATGCCCTCAAATCTGTCACCATCGACATTCAACCCAATGAATATGTAGCATTAATGGGCCCTTCAGGGTCTGGGAAGTCTACTTTAATGAACCTATTAGGTTGCTTAGATACCCCAACGGAAGGGGAATACATTCTGAATGGCTCGAATGTTAGTACGATGGAAGACAATGAGTTAGCCGAGATTAGAAACAAGGATATTGGTTTTGTTTTTCAAACCTTCAACTTACTGCCTAGACTTACTTCCTTAGATAATGTTGCCCTACCATTAGTCTACGCCGGAATTCCTAAAACGAAAAGAGCAGAACAAGCAGCTACTTCTTTAGAAGCGGTAGGCTTAGGAGATAGAATGGACCATAAACCGAATGAATTATCTGGTGGACAGCGTCAGCGGGTAGCCATTGCTAGGGCACTGGTCAATAATCCAGCTATTATACTGGCGGATGAGCCTACTGGAAATTTAGATACCAAGACCTCCATTGAAATCATGGAAATATTCGAGCGACTACATCAATCTGGGAATACCATTATTGTCGTCACCCACGAGCCTGATATAGCGCAACATGCGCACCGCATTATTCGCCTAAGAGATGGACTGGTAGAAAAAGATGAAAAGAACGAAAATATTATCAGTGCCTTTGATACTGATCATCGTTATATTAGTGGGGATCATGTGATTGACTAGTTTTTTTAGAAGTCAGATCGCTATGCTGTCAGAAGTCAGAACACTGCGCTGTCAGATGCTGACGGATAAATGTTCGTTTAAGTTTCATCTCGTATGTCAACATCATACGTCTGACATCTGACAGTTCCATTAGCGTAAGCTAATAGGAACGATCTGACAGCTGACATCTTTTTATTCTTCCACCATCAACTGCAATAAATCCCGCACCTGCTCCACAGAAGTAATCCGATAAGTAGCAATAGATTCACCAGAACCTACTTTCACCGCGTAGGCATTTTCTGGCATCACCTTAAAGATATCTTCATCCGTATGATCATCTCCTATGGCGAAAATAAAGTCCCAATCTTGCTGTGGTAGCCACTCCATGGTCGCCTGTCCTTTACTGACCCCGACATTTTTCACCTCTACCACTTTATTGCCATCTAAGACTTGTAAATCCAGACTTGCTAGTAAATACGTCAGCATATCCTTAAATTCTCTTACCCGTTTAGCACCTAAATCCTTATCCACTTTTCGATAATGCCAAGCTAAAGAGAAATCTTTTTCTTCGATAAAAGAGCCCGGGGTACGTTCTACCAATTGCTCTAGAACCAGCCGAATTTGTTTTTTCCATTGACTTCTTAGTCCTGGATTTTGGACCCACTGCTTGTCTTTTCTAATCCATACGCCATGCTCGGCAGCAAAGTCCATATCTAGGTGCCCCAACCATTTATTAATGGTATGCTTATCTCTACCCGTATTAATCACCACTTTGTTCTTAGGATCATTACAAAGCATTTCCAGATAGCCTAATAAGACATCATCTGGAGCGACGGCTTGCGGATCTGGATCAAAATTCATTAAGGTACCATCATAATCAAAGATCAATAAACGAGAGGCCGCCTGTTGATAATCTGATAATAACTCTGCTACAGATGCTTTATTCAATTTTATATCTTTTTTAGTATTGGTTTGTGTTAGTTTAACCAGATCTTGAACAAAAGTTTCTGCCCAATATTGGACCGTATACTTTTTGAGCTGATCTTGCATTTTTTTCATCCGCCACCCCTGCTCGCCAGTAGTCATTTCCATAGCCTGCTTGAGGGTCTTGACTATTTGTGCGGAATCTTGTGGATTGACCAACAAGGCATCAAACATCTCACTAGAAGCACCAGTCATTTCACTTAAAACCAAAACGCCCGTCCTACTTTTATCTTTACTAGCGACATACTCTTTTGCGACCAGATTCATTCCATCCCTTAGCGGGGTGATCAAGGCAATATGGGCTTCTCTATATAGGGCAGAGAGTTCGGGGAAAGCTAAAGCCCTAAAATAGTATCGAATAGGAAACCAGTCAAAATTACCATAGGCCCCATTGATTCTACCGACCATGGTTTCTATTTCTTCCTTCAATTCCTGATACTGATCTACATTAGAGCGAGAGGGAACAACTATTAAAAACAAAGTTACCTTGGATTGATACTCTGGATATTCTTGTAAAAATCGTTCATAAGAACCTATTCTTTCTGGGATGCCTTTCGTATAATCTAATCGATCAATCGACAAAATGATGCTCCGTTTTTTAGCCAATCGCTGAATCTGAAAAGAATAATCCGTACTACTTAATACGATCTCATGCTTCGCATATTTTTGATAATCAATACCCATTGGGAAGACATCTACATTAACACTTCGGCCATTGATTAACAATTTCCCAAAATTATGCTCATATCCAGCTATTCGATAGACTGCACTTAAGAAGTGGCGCATATACCCAAACGTATGAAAACCGATCTGATCTGCTCCTAAGACCCCCTGTAGTAAATCTTTACGCCACGGAAGGATTCTAAATACTTCATAAGATGGAAAGGGAATATGCAAGAAAAAACCGATAGACGCCTTCGGGAATAGGGTACGTACCATTGCAGGCAGCAATAAAAGTTGGTAATCATGTATCCAGATAATATCTCCCTCTTGAACATACTCCGCGACTATATCTGCAAATAATTGATTGACCTTTTGGTAGGCTTCCCAAAAGGATTCATCGTAAGTCGTATATTGGGTGAAATAATGAAAATGAGGCCATATCACCTTATTACTAAAACCTTCATAAAATAAAGAAATTTCTTCTTTGCTCAAAAAAACAGGAATCAAGCCATCCTTACTCAAGTCCTCGGTGATGAGTTCTTTTTCTTTTTCCGATTTAATGGGCATACCGACCCAGCCAATCCATAATTTTTCAATAGTCGTATCTAAAGAATCTAGGCCGGTCGCCAAGCCTCCAGCACTTGGGTGATAGCACAATTCGCCATCTTTTCTTTCTATTGTAAGTGGTAAGCGGTTAGATATGATTACTAATCGAGCCATTAATTAATGCTTGGACAGAGAATATTTGAT